>NZ_RZRO01000010.1:0-112061 GCF_003997975.1 Mesorhizobium sp. M7A.F.Ca.US.005.03.1.1 | reverse complement strand
CAGTACCGCTGGTTTGAGCGGTGTGTTGATCACCGCAATCTCGAGCCCGCCGGCTGCAGCGGGTCGCTGCCGATCTTGGACAGCAGGATCACCGCCTGGGTGCGGCTGTCGACGCCGAGCTTCTGCAGGATGGCGGAGACATGCGCCTTGATGGTGGCCTCGGAGACGCCGAGTTCATAGGCGATCTGCTTGTTGAGCAGGCCCTCGGCCAGCATGCCGAGCACCCGGGTCTGCTGCGGCGTCAACGCCTGCAGCCGCTTGATCAGGTCGGATATTTCAGGGTCGCGCTCGGTGCCGAGATCGACGCCGACGGGTGCTGCAATATCGCCGGCAAGCACCGATTGCACGGCGCTGCGGATCTCTTCCATGCTGGCCGATTTGGAGATGAAGCCGGAAGCGCCGAGGTCGAGCGCCCGCCTGATGGTCGCCGGATCGTCATGCGCCGACACCACGACCAGCGGCACCGCCGGATGAATGCCACGCAGCGAGATCAGGCCGGACAGGCCGCTGGCGCCCGGCATCGACAGGTCGAGCAGCACCAGGTCGACGTCCTCGTTGGCAACGACCAGCGCCTTGGCGCTCTCGAAATCGCCGGCTTCATGGATGGCGGCGACATTGCCGATGCCGGCGAGCGCTTCGCGCAGCGCACCGCGAAACAGCGGGTGATCGTCGGCGATGACGAAAGAATAGCCTGCCGGCAAATGTCCCTCCCCGAATCCCCGATGATTTTTGGCTTTTCGGGTTCAACTGGACGATTATGAGCGGCTGCGCGCTGTTTTCAAGCGGCAAAGCCAGTGCGCCGCCTCCCGTGGTTGAAACGCTCAGGTCTTCTGCGAATTGGGCTGGGCGCCGTTGTCCTTGTCCATATCCCTGACGATCCCCATGAAGCCGCGCAGGAAGCGCTCCATGTAGCCCATCGTCTTGTTGAAATCCTCTTCGCTCGGCAGTTTCGATTCGAGGCGGGCGGAGAGCGAATTCTCGAGCTTGGTGACGCGCTCGTCCATCGCCTTCATCGAGGTCTGCAAGCGGTCGACCTCGTCCTGGAAAGCGGCGCGTTCGTCGGCCGCCATCTTGCAGACGAGCTGGCCGGAGCGTTCGTCGCAGATCGACATGGCGCCGGTCTGGGTGTCCATGCGGATATAGCCGGTGGCCGACTTTTCCAGCCGGTAGCGGTCGGTTTCTTCCGAATAAGCTGAAGCCGCGACCAGCGAAACGAGCGCGGCGGGGATCAAGATGTGCTGCAGACGCATGTTGTCCTCCATGGCAAAGGCCTCAGATATCGCATGTTTGCGCCGGAAATGGGGAAGACCCTTGGCGTGGCCTTTCCCGAATGGCTGGTTCGGAATCTTTTGAAGCAATTCCCAAGGGAAAGCGCTATGCGCTTTTCCCGGGAAAACCGTTTCACACTTTTCCTGGAACTGCTCTATAGCGCAACCATGTCTCAGATTATCTACAAGATAACCCCGCAGGCGCTTTGGCGCGAGGCCGAAACGCATGGCCGCTTCACCGGCGCGCCGATTGATGTCGCAGACGGCTTCATCCACTTCTCCACGGCGGCGCAGGTCAAGGAAACGGCGGCAAAGCACTTTGCCGGCCAGACCGACCTTCTGCTGGTCGCCATCGACGGCGCCAGCCTGGGTGCTGCGCTGAGATACGAGGTCTCGCGCGGTGGTGCGCTGTTTCCGCATCTTTATGGTCCGCTCGGCCTCAAGGCTGTGCTGTGGGTCCGGCCACTGCCGCTTGGCTCCGATGGTGTGCACCAGTTCCCGGCACTGGAGGGGCAATGAGCGTGCTCGACCGGCTCGGCCAGAAGCTGCTGTTCGCCTTCGATCCGGAAACCGCGCATGGCCTGTCGATCGCGGCCTTGCGATGCGGCGTTCCGGTTGGTGCACCAGCGATCCGCGACCACAGGCTGACGGTCAGCATCTGCGGCCTCGATTTCCCCAATCCGCTCGGCATGGCGGCCGGCTATGACAAGAACGCCGAAGTGCCCGACGCGCTGCTTGGCCTGGGCTTCGGCTTTGCCGAGGTCGGCACGATCACGCCGCTGGCGCAGGCCGGCAATCCGAAGCCGCGCATTTTCCGGCTGACGGCCGACGATGCGGTGATCAACCGATTGGGCTTCAACAATGAAGGCCATGCAGCGGCCGAAAAGCGCCTTGCTGCGCGCAAGGGGCGTGGCGGCATCGTCGGCGTCAACATCGGCGCCAACAAGGACAGCAGCGACCGCATCGGCGACTATGAGCGCGGCGCCGCCCGGTTTGCGCAATACGCCAGCTATCTGACCGTCAACATCTCCTCGCCCAACACGCCGGGCCTACGCAACATGCAGGCGCGTGAGCAGCTTGGCGAGCTCTTGTCGCGGGTCATGGCCGCGCGCGCCGCGGCAACCGCCCAGCCGCCGGTGTTCCTGAAGATCGCGCCGGATCTGGTCGAGGCAGAGCTGGAGGACATCGCCGCCGAAGTCACGGAAAAGCGGGTGGACGGCGTCATCGTCTCCAACACCACCATCTCCCGGCCGCCACTGCGCAGCGGCGACACCGCACGCGAGAGCGGGGGGCTCTCCGGCAAGCCGCTGTTCGAGCGTTCGACCATCGTGCTGGCGAAGATGCGCAAACTGCTCGGGCCGGAGCTTGCCATCGTCGGCGTCGGCGGCGTCGATTCCGCCGATACGGCGCTGGACAAGGTCCGTGCGGGTGCCGATCTGGTGCAGCTCTACACCGGCATGATCTATGCCGGGCCTTCGCTGCCAGGCCGTATTCTTTCCGGAATGGCCCGTTTCGTCGAAAAAGAACGGCTGAAGTCGATTTGCGAGTTGCGCGACAGCCGCCTCGACTTCTGGGCGTCCAGGCAACTCTGAACTGCTCTCAGGAGCGCAGGTCGCGGCTGACGGCCCGCTCGCAGATGGTGCAACGAACTCGGGTCGACGGGTTCCTTCGGAGCTTTCGCCGGGCGTTGGCTGACGGCGCATCAAACAAAAAACCCGCCAGTGCGGCGGGTCATTGGCGCAAATCAGCACCATGGGCAAAAATCTACCATAGCTGAGGTCACCGAGTCAAGAAAAAATTCCTATCGCGAAGCTGCCGCTCAGTGTCCTGGACGGCGCAGGGACACCGTCTAAAACGCCGTCCGCACCCTGAGCCGCAGGATCGTCAGCAGGCTGAAGCCTCGCACCAGCAGGAAGACGTGCAGCGCCGCCCACAGTCCAGTGTTGCCGAAGGCCGGCGCAAGGGTCAGCAGCGCGGCCGCGAAAACCAGGAACGACAGCAGCATCATGTTGCGCATGTCGCGGGACCAGGTCGCGCCGATGAAGACGCCATCCATCTGGAACGCCAGCACACCGCTCAGCGCCGTGAATGCCGCCCATGGCAGGTAGATGTCGGCCACCGAACGGACGTCCTCCGATGTCGTCACGAGAGCGACCAGATTGGCGCCACCAGACAGCATTACCAGCGTCGCGGCTCCCGCCAGCCCGAAACCCCAGAACAGCGTCAGCCGCACGGCCTGGCGGAACGGTGCGGCGGCACGTGCGCCGACGGCACGGCCCGCCAGCTGTTCGGCGGCGGTGGCAAAGCCATCGAGGAAATAGCCGGCGACGAGGAAGAAATTCATCAGCACGGCGTTGGCGGCCAGCGTCACCGTGCCGAACTGCGCGCCCTGGCGGGTGAACAATGCAAAGGCGGCGAGCAGCGAGAACGAACGGATCATGATGTCGCGGTTGAGCGACAGCATGCGCAGGAAGGCGGTCATGTCGAGCAGGCGATGGCGCGGCAAGGGCGGGGCCGCGCGAAACCGGCGGATCACGATGGCCAGGCCGAGCAGCATGGCCAGGAACTCACCGGTGACGGTCGCCCAGGCAACGCCGGCGACGCCCCAGCCAAGTTTCAGCCCAAGCAGGAAGCACAGCGCGATGTTGATGCCGTTCAGCACCAATTGCAGCACCAGTCCAAGCCCGCCCTCGCCGCGCCCCAGCACGTAGCCGAGGATGGCGTAGTTGATCAGCGAAAAGGGGGCTGCAAGCAGCCTGATCCTGATGTAGACGCCCATCGCCTCGCTGACGCGCGGTTCGGCGCCCATGAACTTTTGCCCGGCGATGGCGACCAGCGGCGCAAGGGCAGCGAGCACGATGCCGGCGATAACCGCGATCAGCACGGCGCGCCAGAACACCGCCTGTTCCTCCAGGGCATCGCCACGCCCAAATGCCTGTGCGACAAGGCCGGTGGTGCCCGAGCGCAGGAAATTGAAAGAGGTGAAGACGACGTCGAAGATCAATGCGCCGGCCGCCAGGCCGCCAAGCAAGGCGGCATCGCCGAACTGGCCGACGACAGCCGTGTCGACCAGGCCGAGCATCGGCGTCGTCAGATAGGCTAGCGTCATCGGCACCGCGATGGCGAGCACGGAGCGGTTGGTGACGACAAATGATCCGGAGTGAA
The DNA here is from genome assembly GCF_003997975.1 of Mesorhizobium sp. M7A.F.Ca.US.005.03.1.1. NCBI lineage: Bacteria > Pseudomonadati > Pseudomonadota > Alphaproteobacteria > Hyphomicrobiales > Phyllobacteriaceae > Mesorhizobium > Mesorhizobium sp. M7A.F.Ca.US.005.03.1.1. The sequence continues at coordinate 107,628 of NZ_RZRO01000010.1, read as the reverse complement.
TCGGCGATCCCGAGAGGATCGGGGATCCGGCGTCGGCTGGGGTTGCACCTTTGTCCAAGGATTGCTGCCTTGCTGATTGCGGCTTGATGGAACCGTCGATGTGCCCCATTTTCCGGCCACCGCGCAATCACCTATCCCTTGACGGCCAACCGAAATCCCGGTCTGGCGTGAGCCAGCCGGATACGAGTTCATGCCTCTGCAGATCGTCCATCATCCCGACTACGACGCCGGCTTCGCCGTCAACCATCGCTTTCCGATGAGCAAATATCCCTTGCTGATGGAGGCGCTGCGGACACGCGGCCTCGCCGGCCCCGAGGCGCTCAGCACCGCCGAACCGGCGCCGGCTTCATGGCTGGAGCTTGCCCATGCGGCGGACTATGTCGACCAGGTCATCAACTGCCGCGTGCCCGAAAAGATCGAACGCGAGATCGGTTTTCCGATCGGACCCCGCGTCTCGCTGCGCGCGCAGCTTGCCACCGGCGGCACGGTGCTGGCGGCGCGGCTGGCCTTGCGCCACGGTATCGCCTGCAACACCGCCGGCGGCAGCCACCATGCGCGGCGCGCGCAAGGCGCGGGCTTCTGCACCTTCAACGATGTCGCCGTCGCCGCATTGGTGCTGCTCGCCGAAGGCGCGGCACGAAACATCCTGGTCGTCGATCTCGACGTGCACCAGGGCGACGGCACGGCGGATATTCTCGCCGATGACCCGCGCGTGTTCACCTTTTCCATGCATGGCGACCGCAACTACCCAGTGCGCAAGATCGCCTCCGGCCTCGATGTCGCGCTGCCCGACGGCACGGGTGACGCTGCCTATCTCGAGAGGCTCGCCGCCATCCTGCCGGAGCTGTCCGCACAGGCGCATTGGGACATCGTGTTCTACAATGCCGGCGTCGACGTCCATGCAGATGACCGGCTTGGCAGGCTGTCGCTGTCGGATGACGGCCTGCGCGCCCGTGACGACATGGTCATCAGCCATTTTCGCGCGCAGGGCGTTCCGGTCTGCGGCGTCATCGGCGGTGGCTATTCCACCGATGTGCCCGCCCTTGCCGCGCGCCACGCCATCCTGTTCGAGGTCGCCGCGGGTCACGCCCGATAGTACGATCTTGTCCAAAAACCGGTGCCAGGGTTCGCTGACGCGGACCTGCGGTTCGGGATCATGCTCTACTTCCGGTAGTTGGCGAGCCTCAACAGGATGAACGCCGGCACGACGATAGCCGCGCCCAGCAGGATATAACCGAGGAAACGGTCGATGGCATGAAAGCCGAGATTCCACAGGTCCATGAAGAACTTCCGGATGCCGTAGAGCACATCCATCGGCGACCAGCCGAAGGCATTCATGACCAGGCCGACGAGGAAAGACACCACCAGCAGTTTCAGGATCACCTTGAGCGGCGAGTCGCCAAGAAAGCGCGTCAGTGCGGACAAGGCTCGTCTCCCGATTGAGGCACCCAGGTTCGAGGGCGTCGGCCAGACATACGCACTTGGCTTGTCCGCTTCAAGCCGGGAGTTTTGCGGGATGCCAACGGCCTGCACCGCGCGATTGCATGGCAGGCTTGTGCTGCCAAACGGACTAAACCCGCGCCAGACTGTTAAATTTGCGTAAACAACATCGCTTTACTTTATTGAAAACAAAGCGAAAAACCTTCATTTTTCGATTTCCCGCAATGTGCGTGCAATTTTCGCCTGCGAGACGGTCGGCGTCTTTCAGGCGATTGGCCGCGCGGGCGATCTGACCCCCTACCACAACTGGCGAAAGCCAGTCCCAGGACCGCGCAACCATCCCTGAAAGACACCAAATCGGAGCCCGACCGCCTCAACGGTCGAGTTCTTCGGGAAACCTGCGCATCGATTGCCGGATGCGCGCGCGTGTTGGAGTAATGCAGTGTTCTCTCAAGCAAAGATCATCCTGACGGCAAGTGCCCTTGCCATGTGCCTCCTGGGGCCGGCGATGGCCGCCGACCTTTCGCCCGCCTACAATGATCCCCCCGCGTTCCAGTGGAGCGGCGCCTATGTCGGCGTGCATGGCGGCACGGCGTTCACCGGGATGCCGAACCCGTTTGCCGGCAGGAATGGTCTCAGCGGCGGCTTTCAGGCCGGCTACAACCAGCAGATGGGTCCAGCGGTTCTCGGTGCCGAGATCGAGGGCTCCTATCTGGGTGGCGCCGAGCACGACGTCCGGGGCGGCAAGATCAAGGAAAAATGGCGCGGTGCCGCCAAGGCCAAGGCCGGCTTGAGCTTCGACCAGACGCTGCTGTTTGGAACCGGCGGCGTCGCCATGACCAAATTCGACAAGGGCGACAAGGTGAACGATATCGACGGATGGAAACTCGGCTATCTGGTCGGCGGCGGCATCGAGCAGGGTTTTGCCGGCGGCCTCTCGGCCAAGGTCGAATATGACTATGTGCGCACCCCAGGCGTCGAAACGACGTCCGCCCTGGGCAAATCCAAGGCGACGATCGGCAGCCATGAACTGAAGGCCGGCATCAACTACCGGTTCTAAGCAGGCCATGGGTTCCGCCGAACCTGTTCTGTATTTTGCTTGAACGACCTTGCGCGGCGCCCGGATGCAACGGGACCGCGCAATTGCTTTGCCTCCATCCGCACCGTCATCGACGCGTGTCGGCAGACCGCATTTGTGTGCCAGGTCCTGCGTAATGCCGATGCAATCTTCACGTCCTAAAGCGCGTCGCATCGAAACGGATCATGCGGCCCGCTTCAGGTTTTGTTTTGTGCATGTCGTTGTCCCAAACCGGGACCGCTTTTGGGCGACATGCATTCGGTGCCGCGGATGACCTTGATGACGGGAATCGGATATGTCCAAACGCAGCGCAAACCATCTGGTGTGGATCTCCAAGGCGTTCTTCATCGCGATCGTGCTGGTGCTGACGGGATGCGCCTCCGACATCATGAAGAACTACATCGGGCAACCGGTCGAATCGGTCATTCTGGACTACGGGCCGCCGACCGCCGTCGTTGATCTCGGCCGGGGCGAGCGGGCCTATCAGTGGCGGAAAATATCCACCAATGCGGTTTCCGGAAGCTCCAGCGGCGAAGTTCGCCACACAAAACACGGAACCGTCTACGAAGAAACCGAAACGCCTGGCTATATCGAGCGCCAGGAATGCTTCTATACGTTCTATGCCCGCGCCTCGGGCGGCAGATGGTTCATCACCAATTTTCGTCAACCGAAGCTGGAATGCGAATGAATTGCCATAGCGTGCCGGCTGCCTGTGACGGAGAGTGCGCATGCGCATCCTGCTGATCGAGGACGAGCCGGAAATGGCCTCGGTGCTGAAGACCGCGCTCGAGCGCCAGGACATCATCGTCGACCATGCCGCGACACTGGCGGATGCCGAAGCCGTGGCGCGGCTCGGCCACCATGACGCGGTGGTGCTGGACCGCCGGCTGCCGGATGGCGATGGCCTCAGCCTGATCCCGCGCCTGCGGGCCTTGCATCTGGACGTGCCGGTGATCGCGTTGACGGCGCTCAGCGGGCTCGACGATCGCGTGGCGGGGCTCGACGCCGGCGCCGACGACTACATGGTCAAACCGTTCGCCACGGTGGAACTGGTCGCCAGGCTCAATGCCTTGCACCGGCGTTCGTTCACCACGCGTGCCAATCAGGTGATGGTCGGCCGCCTCACCTATGATTTCCGCCATCGCGAGGCGCTTGTCGAGGACCAGGCGCTGGAACTGCCGCGGCGCGAACGGCTGGTGCTCGAAACGCTCATCCGCAGGCCGGGGCGGACGATCATGCGCGGGGCGCTGGAAGAAGCCGTCTATGCTCTCGACGACGAGATCGGCTCCAACGCATTGGATGCGCACATTTCGCGGCTGCGTCGCAAGCTCGACGACGTCGCTGCCGGCATCGAGATCAGGGCGATCCGCAACCTCGGTTATCTCTTGCGGGCCGCCTCGTGAAGAAGCCGCGCACGCGATCGCTGCAATGGGTGCTGGTGCGCCGGATGATCCTGTTGCAGGCGGCGACGCTTCTTGTCTTCATCGTGCTGTGCGCGGCCGCGCTGTGGATCGCCGATCCACGGCTTCTTGTCGACAACGAGGCTGCCGTCGCCACCCTCAAGGATGCCGTCGATCGTGACGGCAACGGCAGATTGATCGTCCATGAGACCGATGGGTTGCGTTCGTTTCGTGAGGGTTTCCCAAATGTCTGGTACATCATCCGCGACAACAACGGCCAGAGCATCCGCTTCGGCAACATACCCGACGTCTACACCAGGAATTTTGGCGATCTGCTGGGCCAGGTCGATCACGCCACCGTCGGTTTTTCCGAAGATGATTTGAGGCCGGAGGCCTATCTCGAAAGGGTTTCGACCAAGGCTGGCACGGTTCAGATCATTGCCGCGACGCGATCGTCACGGGAAGAGACCGACGGCCTCGAAGTCACCATTTCGGCCACCATCGACGTCGCCAAGAACCCGGACGGCAGCAGGAACTGGGAGAAGGCGCTTCCCGCTCTCGCGGCCATCATCGTCATCCTGCTGCTGCCGATCGTCCTCGTCATGGGAGCCACGACCCTGGTGACGACGCCAGCCGTCGTGCGCCGGTCGTTTGCCGGCCTCGTCGACACCGTCCAGCAGGCCGCGCGCATCGACATCGGCACCCGTGCGATGCAGCTGCCGGTCAAGAATGTGCCGCAGGAGATCGCCCCGCTGGTGCATGCCTTCAACCAGACGCTGGCGCGCCTCGCCCAGGGCTATGACCGGCACAACCGCTTCCTCACCGACGCCGCGCACGAACTGCGCACGCCGATCGCCATCCTGCGCACGCGCGCCGAATTGCTGAAGCAGGAACCGCAAAGCGCGCGCCTGCTGCATGACATCGAGCGCCTGTCGCATCTTGCGCAACAGCTGCTCGACCACCAGCTGCTCGACCGCCCGGCGGACCAGCGCCAGATCATAGACCTCTGCGATCTTGTCGGCCGGGTCGCCGCCGACTTCGCCCCGCTCGCCATCGAAGCAGGCTACGATCTTGCCTTCGAGCCGCCAGCCAACAAGGTCCATGTCGAGATCAACGTGCTGCAGATCGAGCGGGCGCTGGCAAATCTCGTGCGCAATGCCATCGATCATGGCGGCGGTTCCGGCACGATCACCATAGCGATCGATGAAACCGGCGGCGTCGAAATCCGCGACGAAGGCCCAGGCATTCCAGCCGATGAGCACGAGAACGTTTTCGAGCCCTTCTACCGACTGCGGCCGCAATCGCGCGGCGCGGGCCTGGGATTGAACCTTGCCCGGCAGATCGCACTGCTGCACGACGGCTCCATCCGGATATTGGCCGGCTCCTGGCAAGGCGCCCGCATCCGCATGGAGTTGCCGGTTCGGGCGGTGGCCGCGTGCGGCAGAAATGATGGCCGGCCCACGGTTGCGGCCGATCCCGCTGGCTTATCTGTTTTCTAACCAATTGCCGCTATTCCCAATCGGATAGCGGGAGCAAGGCTTTGGTGGAGACGGAGAGAAACACCGCGCGACGCGGCGTCATGCTGTCGGTGGTCATCCCATGCTACAACGAGCTGGATGGCGTGGCCGAACTGCATCGGCGGGTAACAGCCGCGTGCCTTGGGCAAGGCCCTTCCTACGAGATCGTCCTTGTCGTCGATGGCGCGACCGACGGTACGCGCGAGGCCATTCTGCAGCTGGCTGAAAAGGACGACCATATCGTCGCCATCGACCTTGCCCGCAATTACGGCCACCAGATCGCGTTGAGCGCCGGGCTCGAATTCTGTCGCGGCCAGCGCATTCTCATTCTCGATGCCGACCTGCAGGATCCGCCTGAACTGCTCGGCGCGATGATGACGAAGATGAACGAAGGCTTCGATGTGGTCTACGGCCAGAGGCTGACGCGCGATGGCGAAAGCTGGTTCAAGCTCGCCTCCGCATCCATGTTCTATCGCTTGCTGCGCCGGATGGTCGACGTCGACATAGCCCCGAATACCGGTGATTTCCGACTGATGAACCGTCGCGCGCTCGACCATCTGAACGCGATGCCAGAACGTTACAGGTTCATTCGCGGCATGGTGAGCTGGATCGGGCTGAGACAGGTGGCTTTCCCCTATGAGCGGCACCGCCGCTTTGCCGGCACCACCCACTATCCGCTGAAGAAAATGCTTCTTCTGGCGGTCGACGCCATGACCAGCTTCTCCATCGTGCCCTTGCGGTTCGCCTCGCTGCTCGGAATGATGTTCGGGCTTCTGGGGCTGGTCGTGCTCGGCTACACGCTGCTCGAATGGTCGGTCGGAAACGTGTTGCCCGGCTGGACCAGCCTCGCCGCGATCGTGCTGATCCTCGGCAGCGTCCAGCTTATGGTGCTTGGAATCTTCGGCGAGTATCTCGGGCGCATGTACATGGAGACAAAGCGGCGGCCGCTCTACTTCGTCAACGAGATCGTTTCGCGCAGCCAGGCGGTGGAGGACGGCGAATTGCCGGTCCATCGCCTGCAGGAGATGGCAAAGAGGGCCGCACGTGCTTGAGGCGGAATTCGACCAGTTTGCGCGGGAATATCAGGAGCAGCATGCCGCAAGCATAAGGCTGAGCGGCGAAAACCCGGATTTCTTCGCCAGGTACAAGATCGACGACGTCGCCGCGACGCTGCGGCGGGCCGGTGTCAAACCGCGACGAATACTGGATTTCGGCGCCGGCGTCGGCAATTCGCTCGGCCATATGCGCAACGCGTTTCCCGACGCGGAGATCACCTTGCTCGATCCTTCGCGGGAATCGCTCGACATCGCCAGCAAGCGCTTTCCCGGCCAGGCCGCCTTCACGCATTTCGACGGCAAGACAATTCCCTTTGCCGACGGCAGCTTCGACCTGGCCTTCGCGGCCTGCGTCTTCCACCATATCCCCGAGAACCTGCAGATCGGACTGTTCGCCGAGATCGGCAGGGTGCTGGCCTATGGCGGCAGCTTCTTCGTCTTCGAACACAATCCTTGGAACCCGCTGACCACGCACGCGGTGAGGAACTGTGCCTTCGACGAAAACGCGGTTTTGATAAATTCGCGCGAGATGCGCGGGCGCATGGCCGAGGCGGGCCTTGCCAATACGAGGATCGTCTACCGGATTTTCTTTCCTCGGATGCTTGCGAGACTGAGGCCGTTCGAGCGCTTCCTCACCAAGGTACCTGTCGGAGCCCAATATTTTGCGCATGTGGTCAAGCCTGCCGTTTGACTTCCCGAGGATGCTGCGATTTGGCGCCGTCGGTCTGTTGAACACGGCGCTGGGATACGCGGTCATTCTGGCCGGGCTTGCGCTGGGTCTGGGCGACATCCTTGCCAACGCCACGGGCTATGCCGCCGGCCTTGTCCTCGGCTTCTTCCTCAACCGCCAATGGACCTTCAGCAGAGCCGATGGCTTCCAGCCCGGGACCGCGCTGCGCTATGGGGGTGTCTTTCTGGTCGCCTACAGCATCAATCTGGCCGTCGTAATCGCCGCCCGTTCAGCAGGCATCGTCGAAAACCCGCTGGTCCACCTCGCGGGAATCTGCGTCTATTCGGTTGTTTTCTATCTTGGCTCGGCTCGCTTCGTGTTTGTGGGGCGTGGGGACGACAGCACCGACCGCACAGTTCGGGTGGCCGACAAGCCTCGGCGGCAGCCCGCCAATCCAACACCTTGAACACCCAACTGTCACCGGAACCGATTAGAGGCGGCGCAGCATGAACGACGCTCAGGCCAGTGCGGCGGCCGCGACATACAACGAGCGGAGCAGGCTGATCTTCTGCCTGCTCGCGGCCTTGGCGATGGCGGGTGCGTTGGGTGCCCAGGCAGGCGCCACCCTGCAGGATCCCGACAGCTGGTGGCAAGTGAAGGTCGGTCTGGATTTCCTGACTAACCGGACATTTCCGACCGTCGATCCCTATTCCTACACGTTTGCCGGCCAGCCCTGGATTGCCAAGGAATGGCTGGGGCAGGTCCTGCTGGCTCTTGCCTACCGGGCGGGCGGCTGGAACGGGGTCGTCACCGCGATCATCGCCTCGATCTCCCTGACGGTTTTCCTGATGGGGTGGTTTCTCAGCGCATGGCTGAAGCCGATCCTGGCGATTACACTGGCGTTCGCGGCGGTGTTCCTGATCAACCCGATCTTCACGGCGCGTCCGCATGTCTTCACCTTCCCGATCATCGTCATCTGGACAGCGGTCCTCTTCGGTGCGGCAAGGGAAGAACGGGCGCCGCCCTGGTGGCTGCTTGTGCTGGTCGTATTATGGGCGAACCTGCACGCCACCTTCACCTTGAGCTTCGTCATCGCGGCTTTCGCCGGTCTCGATCTGCTGGCGCGCACGGGCCTGTCGAAACCGTCCCTGCTGGCGAAGTGGATCGCGTTCGGCCTGCTTTGCCCGCTGGTGAGCCTGATCCACCCCTATGGCGTCCAGGCCATCCTCGCGACGCTCGCCGTGGCCTACGGCAATGAGGCGGTGTCGCTGATCATGGAATGGAAACCGTTCAATCCGCCGGACAGCCCTGTCCAGGAAGTGGCGATGCTGCTCGGACTTTTCGGGCTTCTGGTGTCCCGGTTGCGAATTGGCTGGGCCAAGGCGTTGTTCGTCGTCTTCACCCTGCATGTCTATCTCGCCCATGTGCGTTTCATGTATCTGTTCTTCCTGTTGGTCCCCTTGGTGATCGCGGTCGAAGTCGCACAGCAATATCCCTCGCTTTCAGCCACCGCATGGCTGGCCGAAAAGCGCGACGGGCTGGAGAGATTCTTAGCCAGACGGTTCTACGCCATCTGCGGCACGGCAGCCGTTCTGCTGATCGGCGCGGTCGCCGTGCTCGGCAGCGCCTATCAGGTCACGCCGAGCCCGAAGACGTCGGCCAGCGGGGCGCTGGCATTCGCCGAAAGCCATCATCTGTCCGGTAATGTGCTGAATTCCTACAATTTCGGCGGCACGCTGATTTTCCACGGGTTCAAGACCTATATCGACGGACGGACGGACCAGCTGTTCCTGGGCGGCTTCACAAAGAGCGACAACGACACCGGACGCGGAGACGGCAAGCCGCTCCTCGAAGCCCGCCTGAAGAAATACGCAATAGATTGGGCGCTGCTGTCGGCCGACGACAGCCGGATTCCCTTCTTCGACCAGTTGGGCTGGAAACGGGCCTACTCGGACGATTACGCGGTAATCTATCTGCCCGGCGCCTGATCCTGTGCGTTCCTGGCGGATTTCGCGACAGCCAATATATGCCTTGACACCCATGTTGCAGCGCAGCAAAATTGCTGCCTGAGGGTAAGCCTGTGAGATCGACGAGCCGGGATTTTCAGCACGACCGAAGGCATCGCCGCATGAGCGTGTCGGGTGCGGCCGCACGGATCATGGTGGTCGCGCGCGAGCCGGCCGGATGAACTACCGGCGCGACATCGACGGCCTGCGGGCCGTTGCGGTGCTGCCCGTCGTGCTCTTCCATTTCGGCGTGTCCGCCATTCCTGGCGGCTTCACCGGTGTCGACATCTTCTTCGTCATATCGGGCTATCTGATCAGCGGCAGCCTGCTCGATGATCTTGAGCGGGGCCAGTTCTCGATCGGCCGCTTCTACTGGCGCCGCGCCCGGCGCATCCTGCCGGCGCTGACCTTCGTCATCCTGCTCGCGAGCATTGCCGCCTGGTTCATCCTTCTGCCTTCGGATCTCCACGAATTCAGCCTTAGCGTGATCGCCGCCTCGACCTTCTGGTCGAATATCTATTTCTGGAGAACGATGAACTATTTCTCCATCGACGCAGAACTGCGGCCGCTCCTGCACACATGGTCGCTTTCGGTGGAAGAGCAGTATTATATCTTCGCGCCGATCCTGCTTTATCTGATCCACCGATACGTCTCGAAGCGCTGGCTGACGGTACTTCTGCCGATGGCCGTCGGCAGCTTTGCCCTGGCAGTCATAGCAACCTCGCTGGCACCGACGGCAGGCTTCTATCTCTTGCCGACGCGCATATGGGAGCTGGCGCTGGGCGCCATGCTGATGTTGCGGAAGCCTCCGGTCCCAGCCGGTCGGCTGGCGGTGGAACTGATCGGCCTCGCCGGCTTTGCCCTGATTGCGTTTGGCTTTGTGATGATTTCGGACAGCGATCCGTTTCCCGGCTACAATGCCCTATTCCCCTGCATCGGAACAGCACTGCTGATCTATGCTGGCCAGGATAACGCCGACAGGCCGGCACCTGTCGCCACTCGCGTGCTTCGGTTGGCGCCGCTGGTCTGGGTCGGCCTGATTTCCTATTCGCTTTACCTCGTCCATTGGCCGATCAACTCGTTCGTCCATTATCTCTCGCTGAAGACCGTCGGTGTGCCAACGATTGTCGCGATGACGGTGGCCAGTTTCGCCTTGGCGGCATTCTCCTGGAAATATGTCGAGCAGCCCTTCCGCCAGAAACGAGCCTATACCGCACCGCTGCCTATCTTCGCTTTTTCGGCGACGGCCATCGCGCTGCTGTGCGCCGGTGGTTTGGCCGGTGCACTGGGCAACGGTTTCCCGCAACGGTTCCCGGACTTCTCGACCGAACGTATCCGGGTCGGCGACTGGCGCAACGGCATCTGCTTCAACGAAAACGGGACCCGCATCGAAGACTGGAATCTCGCCGACTGCACCCGTACAACGGGCTTTGCCACCGATGTGCTGCTGTGGGGCGATTCTTTCGCTGCCCATTATGTATCGGGACTTGAGCCCAACGCCCAGAAAATCCAGGCCAATGTCATCCAATACACCTATGCCGGCTGTCCGCCCGACCTGACCTATTTTTCCTATGCTCGGCCCGCCTGCACCCGCTTCAACGAACGGGCCTTGTCGATCATTCGCGACGCAAACATCCAGGCGGTGATCCTGAGCGGCCGATGGACCGACTACCAGGCCAGGGGCTTCGCCGGCCTGCAGAAGACGATCGACCGGCTTCGCGAGATGGGGGTCAAGGTCTATACCGTCGGCCAGTCTCCGGAATTCATCGCCGACGTCCAGAAGATCGCTTTCTTGGTGAAGCGGGAGCATGCCGGAACCACATCCTGGCCTATGGCTATGGATCCGGGCATCAACGCACGGGTTCTGCCGTTCACCAAAGGGGCCGATTTCATAGATCCGCTGACGTATCTGTGCGACTCGGCCGGTTGTTCATACGCCGACGCCAAGACCAATGAATTTCTCTACTTCGACTATGGCCACTTCTCTTCCGCCGGCGCGACGCTGGCCATCTCGAAATACTGGCCAAGTTTCGCCACCAGCGACAAGGCCGCGAAGGCAAACCGGCAATTCACGGCCGCAGGCGCGCCGTGATCCGCAGCACGACGGCGTCGTGCCGAAACGGACCGCTTTGCGATTGCCCGAAGGCCAACCCTCATGCTAACGAGGGCGCACGCGGGTATGATGTAATGGTAGCTTGTCAGCTTCCCAAGCTGAACGCGAGGGTTCGATTCCCTCTACCCGCTCCAGTATATGGCGCAAGGGTTTGCGCCTGATTGGGAGATGGCTGAAAATAAGGGGTTTTACAGGCGGTTTTACAGAATCGCTTCCGGATTGGTTCCAAGGCCGTTCGCTTTCCAGGCGAAGCCGAGCCCATGGTGAGCAGACCGAGCCATGGGAGCGTTTTCGACCTGAGGGGGCGATCAATGTGACGCCATTGGTGGCCGCGTCCTCTAACCAGCAGCGACCCAGTAGGGCGAATTGTGCCGGTTATGCAATGACCGATATGGGGCCGACAGCGGACTGGCGGCTTTTCGGCGAACCGATGCCAAAGCGGACGCCGAGTGTCCGAACAGTGCGCTTTTTGACGCCGAAATCGGCGACGGCAGCCTTTATGCAACTCTATCAAGCGATCCGAGGACCGGTTTGGCGCAATCCTAAGGCTGGGTGGCCGTTGAACATTATGCGATTCCCCTTGCCGCGGGACTAAGCTAAGCTGACCAGCCACAGTCTTAGTCTGGGCGTCGGGGAAAAATGTGACCATCGGTATCTCAGAACTTTCAGCGCTGACGCGCCTCTTTTCTTCGGCCGTATTCCAGGAATTCGCACGGAAGGGCCGCTCTGCGTTGTTTCGGCGTCTGATCGATCAGACCCGCGTCGCTGGACGTTGCGCCGCCGATGCGACGGTCGGGGACGCGTTCGACGCTGCGTTCTCGATTCTCGGAATCGCTGGACTGCGCGATGAATACGTCTACCGGGCGGCGCTGACCCATAAGATACTGATGGGCAAACATTCGTTGCGCACAGCCTCGATGCTCAACGAGTTTCGCGCCGGATCTTGCAAGGCGGATCTTGTCATCCTCAACGGAACGTCGACCGCCTACGAGATCAAATCCGAACGGGATTCCCTCGGGCGCCTGATCAACCAAGTCGAAAATTACAAACGCGTGTTTGCATCGGTGAACGTCGTAGTCGGCGAACGCTATGTCGATGGCGTCCAGTTGGTCCTTCCCGAGGACGTCGGCATACTTTGCTTGTCCCACCGCTACCGCATCGCGACGGTGCGCGACGCAGTAGACTGCCCCGAGCGTATCTGCCCAGTTACGGTGTTCGAATCGCTTCGCTCGGCGGAAGCCGCGGCAGTCCTGAAGGCGCTCGGCATAGCCGTCCCGGTCGTCCCGAATACACAGCGCCACGCCGCGATGCGGGAGCTGTTCTCGCATCTCGACCCTGTGGCACTTCATGGCGAAATGGTGCGGACGTTAAAGCGCACACGTGACCTCGCGCCTTTGGCCAGCCTCGTCGACCAGCTACCGCGCTCGCTCCACGCCGCTGCCCTGTCGATACCGGTCCGCCGCGCAGACCATGGCCGCATCGTGCAAGCGATTGCGACGCCGCTCGACGCGTCCACGGCCTGGGCCTAACGCATGTATCACCCATATTTCCGCGGCAAGCAGTTCGAACTGATCGCCATTCGCGAAACCGCAATGCTGATGGCGGAATCGGGGTTCGTGCCAATCATAGAGCCTGTGCGCGAAGCGCTCAAAGGGTTGGAGCGGACCCTTACGGCGATCTGCGACGCCGGCGGCGAGGCGATCGTGATCATCAATCCGGCGCATGGCGATCATGCCGAGGACGGCGTGAGCATCTCGACGCTGCTCGGGAATGGATTTCTCAAAAAGGACGGCATCAGCTCAGGCATCCTGCTCACCAACGACATGGATGTCGATGACGCGGTCGCCTGTCACCTCAAGCACCAAGCGCATCAGCCAGTATTCATCCATGCCGGTTTCACCGAAGCCAAGGCACTGGCCGACGCGCTCGGCGACGACCTCGCGGAGACGCGGCACGTCTTCTTCGAAAAACACTGCCACAAGCTGTACCGCAAGCACCTGAAGGGCAGCAAAACCCGCATCCTCCTGCGTGACGGGTTCGAACGCCGGCGCAACGCCGATCATCCGCCAGTCGAATTGTTCTCTGATCTCCACCTCACGTTCGAGGAGGAAGACATGGACGGTTTTGGCGATTTCCTGATCGTAGGCGATGACTATATCGAAGGCGGCGGCCCCGCTTATGCCGTCGCGATCCACCTCACCTTTCTCGACCCGACAAGGACGAGGTGATGTATGTCTATCATTTCGTGTCGACGACAAGGGACACGCCGAGCGATCCGGGCGGCAAGTTTGCACAGGCGCTGGCAAAGCTGATCGCGAAGCTCGATTAGCGAATTAGACGGCAATTCCCGGTGCGAAGTCACGCTACGCCTTAAATCCCGCGGTTCGACGATTATGTTGATGCCAAGCGGAAGCGCACTTGGCATCGAAGCGTCGGCGACGCCTGCTTAGAGGAACCCGCATAGCAGTCCGCAATGACCGACATTAGGCGCCTACCAGACATTCACCAGCCGACCGTCTGCGCCCCACTCGCTATTCTTTCCACATAGTGGATCGTAGTTCAGCCTGCATATGTTCTGCCAAGTCGAGTTCGCCTCTCGCTTCTGGCCGATGGGGTTTAGCGCACGAGCTCCGACGGGCGCTTCGCAGGCATGTCCATCCTTCGATGGCACGCTGAAGTAGGCCTGCTCAAGGGCCTGCCGTTCAAACCGAGCGGCCTTCCGCTGCCGATATCTTTTGCTATCCTTTGCGTTGGCTGCTTTGCCAGCTACGCAGCCGCGCCACCTAAGTAGGCGCTGATGACCGCTTCATTGCTCGCCAGATCGCTCCCAGGGCCATCAAGAACGATGCGCCCGGCTTTGAGCACATAGCCGTAGTCCGCGAACTTCAAGGCGACTTTGCTGTTCTGCTCGACGAGCAGAATGGTCACCCCTTCGCGATTGAGGCGCTGCACGATTTTCATGACTTCCTTGATCAGTTGCGGCGCCAGACCCATGGATGGTTCGTCGAGCAGGAGCACCTTGGGCGCGGCCATGAGGGCTCTGCCGATTGCGAGCATCTGCTGCTCTCCTCCAGAGAGGTTCCTTGCATCGCCATTCTTTCTGCGCGCCAGGATGGGAAAGAGTTCAAAAACGTGATCCAGCCGCCGCTTTCGCTCAGCGTCGTCGGCAAGCGTAAACGAGCCGAGGTCAAGATTCTCTTTGATCGTCATGTCGCCGAAAATGCGCCTTCCCTCCGGGACGTGGACGAGCCCGCGATGCGGCAGGCGATGGGCCGGGACCTTGGTTATGTCCTCGCCCAGGAAGCGGACATTTCCAGAGGACGCCGCAATCAGGCCGGACAGCGTGCGCAGCACCGTGCTTTTGCCGGCGCCGTTCGCGCCAAGCAGGGCGACGATCTGGCCGCGTTTGACCGAAAGGCTGACGCCATGAAGCGCTTCGATGGCGCCATAGCGGGCAACGATACGGTCCGCGCTAAGAACGATCTCGGGGTCCATTAATCCTCCGTGCCGAGATAGGCTTCGATGACCCTGGGGTCCGCGCGGACGGCCTCCGGCGCACCATCGGCGATCTTCTGACCGTAGTCGAACACGACGATCTTTTCCGACACTTGCATAACCAGCCCCATATCGTGTTCGATCAGCAGGACGGTGACGCCGGTTTCATCGCGAATGCGGCGGATCAGATGTACGAGGTCCAGCTTCTCGCGCTCGTTCAGGCCGGCAGCGGGCTCGTCCAGCAGGATAAGCTCAGGTGTCGACGCCAACGCCCTTGCGAGTTCGAGCCGCCGTTGATCGCCGTAGGAAAGGCCGCCGGCATATCGATGCGCATGCTCAGCAATGCCGACGAAATCGAGCCAGCGCATGCCAACCGCGCGGATCACCTCTTCCTCGCGCCGCTGCGACGGCAAGTGCAGGATGGCCGACACGATGCCATGACGGCTCCGGCAATGCTGGCCGGACATGGCGTTTTCTAGAACGCTCATCTCCTTGAACAGTCGGATGTTCTGAAACGTGCGGGCGAGCCCGAGCGCGGTGATGCGATGCGGCGGCAAACCGGTAATTGGCCGGCCGCCCAGGCTGATCGAACCGTCCTTCGGCTTGTAGAAGCCGGTCAGGCAATTGAAGAGCGACGTCTTGCCGGCGCCATTCGGCCCGATGAGACTGTTGATGGCACCTTTCTCAACCGAGAACGAAATGTCGTGAAGGACCTTCAGTCCCCCAAAACTGAGGCGCAGATCGCGGACTTCGAGCAACGCCATGGTCAAACCCGCTTGTCCGGCCAGAGCCCGTTCGGCCTGAACAGCATGATTGCCAGCAACGCAACCGCAGTCACCAGGGGACGATAAGTGCCCGCCCCGCGCAGCACCTCCGGAAGCAGGGCCACGAGAACGGCACCCAGGACGACGCCAGGAATGCGGCCCATGCCACCAAGGACGACGCCAAGCAGGATGAGAAGCGATTGATTGAAGGTGAAACTCTCCGGCGAGATGGCCGTCATCTTGGCGGCGTAGAGGCACCCGGCCACGGAAGCTATCACCGCGCCCATCATATATGCCTGCAGCTTGGCCGTGACACGGTTGATGCCGATGCCGGCAGCGGCGTCCTCATCATAGCGAACGTAGAACCAGGCTCGTCCCATTCGTGACCGCTCGACGCTCAGGCAGACGAAGGCGGTGAGCAGCGCCAGCACCAGGAACGCATAATAGAAGTGCTGCACCTGCATCAGCTTGAAGCCGAAGATCCCCGGCCGCTCGATACCGATGAGGCCACTCGCGCCACCGGTGATGTCGAGGTTGCGGGCGATGATGCGCACGATCTCGCCGAAGCCCAGCGTCACGATCGCCAGATAGTCGCTGCGCAGCCTCAAGGTCGGAGCACCGATGATGATACCTGCTACGCAGGCTGCCGCCATGGCGATCGGGATGGTGAGCCAGAAATTGAAGCCGAATTCTGCGGTCAGGATGCCTGATGTGTAGGCGCCAACCGCAAAGAAGGCGGCGTAGCCGAGATCGAGCAGGCCCGCATAGCCAACGACTATGTTGAGGCCGAGGCACAGCACGACATAGAGCAGCGCCGTGGTCGCCACCTCCGTCACGTAGGCGTTGGCGAACTGCGGCAACACCAGCGCGACGGCGAGTGCCGCCAGGCCGGGCAGCACGACGGACCAGCGCATCAATTGCGGTTGCCCGGCGGCCGGCATGCTTCTCACTTCGTCGATCATCATACCCGCTCCACGACAGAGCGGCCAAGAAGGCCGGTCGGCTTGAACACAAGGAACAGGATCAGGGTGCCGAAAACGAAGACGTCACGCCACTCCGATCCGACGAAGGGCAAGGAAGAACCGAAAGCCTCGAGCAGGCCGAGCAGTAAGCCGCCCAGCATGGCACCCGGCACGCTGCCGATCCCGCCTATGACAGCGGCGGTGAAGGCCTTGAGCCCCATGATGAAGCCCATGAAGAAATGGACACTGCCATAGTACGCGCCGGCCATGACCCCGCCGCCGGCGGCGAGCGCCGAACCCATGAAGAAGGTCAGTGCGATCACCCGGTCGACATCGATGCCCATCAGGCGGCTCGCCCCCATGTCGATGGACACGGCGCGCATCGCCTTGCCGTACATGGTGCGTGAGACAAAGGCCTGCATCCCGGTCATAAGAGCGATGGAGGCGGCCACCAGCACCATCTGCGTGTAGGTGATATGAACGGTGGAAATGTCGACACCGGCAAAACCGAGATCCGTGTTGAAGGCGTAATGACGCCCGCCTGTCAGGGCGAGTGCCGTGCCGTTCAACACCATTGAGGCGCCGAGCGCCGTGATGAGGATGGAGAGGCGCGGCGCATTGCGCATCGGCCGATAGGCGAAGCGTTCGATGACGACGCCGAGCAAGCCGACGACCAGCATCGACACAAGCAGGGCGCAGACCACGCCCAGCCAGCCATTGCCGACCCAGATGCCAACGAAGGAAAACACAATGAGGCCGACGAAGGCGCCGTTCATGTAGATGTCGCCATGGGCGAAATTCAGGAGCTTGATGACGCCGAAGACCATGCTGTAGCCGAGCGCGATCAGGGCATAGAACGAGCCGACGATAAGACCGTTCACCAGTTGCTGAATAAGCAGGTCGAGCGTCATTGATGCTCCTGGGGCAGAATTGAAAAAGTCTTGTCTGGGCGCAGCGTTGGCGCGCCAGACAATCGGCGATGACGCCGAGGCCGCCACAAGGGCCGCCCCGGCATCAATCCGGTTAGCCTTTATTCGACAGCCACCCACTTGCCGCCTTTGGCGATCACCGGGCGGAAGTTCGAGGTCTGGAGGGTGTTCTTGTCGGTGAACTTGATTTCGCCGGCAAGGCCTTTGAAGTCGCTCGCCTTGAGGGCCTCGATGATCGCCTTTTGATCCGCCGACTTGGCCCGCGTGATGGCATCGGCGATTAGGTCGCCCACATCATACGAAAGAGCTGCATAGGCACCGGCGTCACGACCATAGGTTTCCTTGTACTTGGCTTTGAAGTCGGCGGCGCCGGACAAGAGGTCGACGGTCGGCGGAGACAACAGATACACGCCCTCACCGGCCGACCCGGCGATTTCCAGATACTCCGGCGAATTGTTGCCGTCGCCCAGCACGATGCCGCCCTGGAAACCGGCCTGCCGAAGCTGCTTGGTGAGCAGTGCGCCGCCGGCATGGTAGGCGGTCCAGAAGACGGCGTCGGCGCCGCTTGATTTGATCTTGGTGACGACCGCCGAATAGTCCTGCTCGCCGGCCGTGGTGGTCTCCTTGGCGGCAATTTCGCCGCCTGCGCCCTTGAAGGCTTCGGCGGTCAGCTTGGCCAGGTCGGATGAATAGGCATCGCCTTCGTCGACGACCGCGATCTTCTTGTAGCCGTTCTTCTTGAAGAGCTCCACCGCTGTAGTCGCCTGCATGTCGCCGGTCGAATTGGCGAGGAAGGCATTACCCTGATTGGCGGCGACCAGCTTGGTCGAGTTCGCTCCGATGATGACGAACGGAATGCCGGCGTCGCCGTAGATCTTCAATGTCGGCAAGACGGCACCCGAACAGTAGCCGCCAACGATGGCGGTCACGCCTTCCGAGACAAGCTTGCTGCCTGCGGTCACCGCCTGCTGCGGATCGCAGGCGTCGTCAGCGGTCGTGGTGATGATCTTGTCGCCGTTGACGCCACCTTTGGCGTTGACGGCGTCGATCGCCATCTTCACGGCGTTCTCCATATCCTGCCCTTCACTGGCCAGTTGGCCAGTCATGGGAGCCACGATGCCGATCTTTATATCGGCAGCCGCGGCCATCGTGGTCATAGCCAGCCCGGCAAGGGCGGTCGCACAAGCCAGCCTCTTGGCAAGCCTCTTGAAGGAAACAACCATTAATTCTCTCCATTTCCCCTGTTGGCGCATCCAGGCGGCGTGCCCGAAATGCATTGTTTCGCCCCTCGGTTAGTTGCGGAGCGGTTTTGTTGAGCAAGATCGCCAGCCTGCCATGCGATTTCTCACCGGCAGGCTCCTGATCCGCCGATCAGTGACTGCCGCTGGAAGCACGGGCATAGGCTCCCTGATAGCGGTTCTCCTGGATGCTCTGCATGATCTCGGCCTCGCGGGCTTCCTGCGCCCGGACGGCGGCCAGCAAGGCCGCGGCACCGTCCATTGGAAATGCCACGACGCCATCTTCGTCGCCGACGACGATGTCGCCTGGACCGACGACCATGCCGCCTATGCAGACCGGAACATTTATGGCTCCCGGACCATCCTTGTAAGGTCCGAGATGGATGGCCGACCGCGCGAAGCATGGGAACGGATTGCGGCCGATGGCACCTGCATCGCGAATGGCGCCGTCGATGACGATGCCCGCGGCGCCGCGCGAAGCCGCGACACTTGTCATGATCTCGCCGACCAGCGCGCGCCCCTCATAGCCACCGCCGTCGACGACAATGACGTCGCCTGGCTGCAACAGATCGAGCGCACGATGGATGAACTGGTTGTCCCCGGGACGAGTCCTGACCGTCAGCGCTCTCCCCGCCATGACGCCACTCACCCGATGAAACGGCCGCAACCCGACAGCGCCGGGAACGCGAGCGAGATTGTCGCTGATCAACGGCGTCGCAAGAGCGCGGAACGCGTCGATCAGTTCGCTTTCCTGTGATCCATCCGCCATCGCCTGCACTCCTCCTCGTCGGCACTTATTATGAATATAGTATCCAATCATACTTAATTCGGTCGAGTCAACCGACCTTGCGATTGTCGGCAGAAAAAAGCCAAATCGACTTATAAATGGCGTAAGTCTGGTCAGAATGCCCCAACCGCTCCTGCCATTCGGACTTGCAATGGCGTCAAAGTTCAAGATAGATTGGATAACATATCCATAGATGTCATGATTGTGAAAAGGGATTCAGTTGTGAAGCACGCAGGAAAAGTCGTGATCGTCACCGGGGCGGCACAAGGCCTGGGCCTTGCCTGCGCTGAGCGCTTTCATGCCGATGGCGCCAAGGTGGTGCTTGTCGACGTGCAGGCCGATCGCGGACGCGAGCATGCCGAACGTCTTGGCGAGCGTGCCGCCTGGCTATCGGCGGATCTCTCCGAATGCACCCAGGAGATGGCAGCCGATGTTGTTGCCAAGGCCACGGAGCGATTCGGCGGTGTCGACGTCCTCATCAACAATGCCGGCATCATCCATCTGGACGATTTCGTTGACTTCCCCGAGGAAGCCTTCGACCTGGTTCAGCGCGTCAATCTCAAGGCGCCCTTCCTTCTCGGGCAGGCCGCGGCAAGGGCCATGATCGCGCAGGGACGCGGCGGCTCGATCATCAACATGTCGTCGATCAACGCCATCCTGGCCATTCCCAATTCCGTCGCCTATGCCGTGTCCAAGGGTGGCATCAAGCAGTTGACGGCGGTGATGGCCGTCGGATTGATTCCGCATAACATTCGCGTCAACGCCATCGGCCCCGGCACCATCCTGACCGACATGGTCAAGAGCTCGGTCATGGCCAGCGAAGCGCAGCGCCAGACCATACTGTCGCGCACGCCGAGCGGCCGCTGTGGCGAACCTTCGGAGATCGCCAGCGTCGCATCCTTCCTGGCCAGCGACGACGCCTCCTACATTGTCGGCCAGACCATCTATCCGGATGGCGGCCGCCTGATCCTGAATTATACGATGCCGGTGAAGGACTGACCGCCAATGGTTGTCGGTACGCCCCACATCAGTCTTGCGGGATCGGCCGCGCTGCTGCTCGACGGGGCGCAGGGGGCTTTCGATGATGCCACCCAGGAGCTGGTCTGGGCGGTAGCGAATGCTGCGCTGAGCCTCGAAGGGGTGCGCGAGACCGTTCCCGGCATGAACAACCTGCTGGTGGTGTTTGACCCGCTCGCCACGGACGCCCACAGTGTCGGCGATCAGTTGATGTCGCTCTGGACCAGCACCGATGCCCATGCGGTGACCGGCACGCATCATACTATTCCTGTCAGCTATGGCGGCTCGCGCGGCGAGGACCTCGCCGGCTGGGCCGCGCATTGCGGCCTGTCTGTCGACGAGACCGTCAGGCGCCACGCGGCAGCCGCCTACACCGTCGCCGCCATCGGCGCCATGCCGGGCTTTCCCTATCTGTCCGGTCTCGACCCACGGCTTGCCTGGGCAAGGCGCAGCACGCCTCGCCTGAAGGTGACTGAGGGCGCCGTCATGATCGGCGGTGCGCAGGCGGGCGTCATGCCGATGACTGCGCCGTCCGGATGGCACATGATCGGCCATACCGACGTGAAGCTGTTCAACGCCGAAGCGGAATTGCCCGTGCTGCTCTGGCCGGGAGACACGATCCGATTCACGATCGCGGGGATTGAGGCATGATCGAGATCCTCACCACCGGTCTGCCGAACACAATCCAGGATCTCGGCCGGCCTGGCCATCTTGCGCTGGGGGTCAGCCATGGCGGCGCCATGGACAGGCAAGCGCTTGCAATCGCCAATCTCATGCTGGGCAATGATCCCTCGGCTGCCGGGATCGAGGTCGCGCTTCATCCGTTCCGGCTGCGCACGCATGTCGACACCGCGGTCGCTGTCACCGGCGCGGATTGCGCCGTCAGCGTCGGTAATCGGCCCTGCCCGCCCTGGTGGGCCATGGCGATCCGCGCCGGTGAGACGCTTGTCCTCGAAGCACCGCGCACCGGTGCGCGTTCCTATATCGCCGTTGCCGGGGGGCTCGATCTACCCCTCGTCATGGGGTCGCGCGCGACGGATGCGAAGGGTGGCTTCGGCGGGCTCGGCGGGCGCGGCCTGTCGCGCGGTGACCGGCTTGCGCTCAACCCGGCGCAATGCCGGCTTCCCGCAGGCGGCATCGGCGCAGCGCTGGAAGAGCGACGCGGCGCGGTGGACGGCTTTGCCTCGGCATTCGAGTTGCGAGTTCTGCCGGCCGCCGAGTTCGACGCCTTCACCCCTGAGTCCCAGGCAGCCTTCACCGGAAGCGAATGGAGCATCACCAACGACGCCAACCGGATGGGATATCGCCTTTCCGGAGAGACGCTCTCGCTCGTGTCACCGATGGAATTGCTGTCGCACGGCATCGTACCCGGCACTGTCCAGGTGCCACCGTCCGGCCAGCCAATCATCCAACTTGCCGATGCCAACACTTGCGGCGGCTATCCGAAGATCGCTACGGTGATCGAAGCCGACCTGTGGCGGCTCGCACAAGCGCCTGTCGGCGCGCGTCTGCGTTTCTCAGCGGTCTCGATCGAAGCGTCGACGGAAGCGCTTCGCACGAACTGGCAGCGACGCCGCGACTTTATCGCCGCCCGGAACCTCATGGTCGGCGAGCAGAGGGCTCCATGAAAATTCGTCCCTTCACCATCGAGATTGCCCAGTCCGAAATCGACGATTTGAGGAAGCGCATCTCGAACTGGCGCGAGCCGGATCAGTTGCAGGCAATAGGCTGGGCGCAAGGAACGGAGCACGAGGAACTGCGGCGGCTTATGCAGCACTGGTGCACCGGCTTCGACTGGCGCAAGCAGGAAGCCGCCTGGAACATCCATCCGCACTACCAGACGGATATTGGCGGCCAAACCATCCATTTCATCCATGCACGCGCCGCTGTTGCGACCGGCAGAACGGTCATACTCACCCATGGCTGGCCAGGCAGCGTCTTCGAATTTCATGAGCTGATCCCGCTTCTGACCGACCCGCTTTCGCATGGCGGAAGACAGGAGGATGCCTTCAACGTCGTGGTTCCGTCGATTCCCGGCTATGGTTTTTCGAGCCGGCCGACTAGGCCTGGTCTCAACCTGTTTGCCGTTGCCGACCTTTGGGCTGAATTGATGAGCCGTCTCGGCTACAAGCGATATCTCGCGCAAGGTGGCGATCTGGGCGCCAGCGTGTCGATCTGTCTGGCGCACGCACATCCAGACAGTCTCGCCGGCGTGCATCTGAATTTCATCCCTGGCTCATTCTCACCGCCTCACGATGCAAGCCCGGATGGTGACTTGACGCCGGAAGAACGCGCCTTCCTGGAACGGAAAGCCGGATGGGCGGATATTCATGGCGCCTATGCTCATATTCAAGCGACGCGCCCGCAAACGCTTGCCTACGGGCTGACGGATTCACCGGTCGGACTGGCAGCCTGGATGATCGAAAAGTTCCGCGACTGGAGTGATTGCGGTGGCGATCTGGGCAATGCTGCTTTTTCGCGCGACGACATGCTCGCCAACATCTCGCTTTACTGGTTCACCCGGACGGTCGCTTCGTCGATGCGCCTCTATTGGGAAACGCGCGCCCGCCCGCTTGCATTCGCGTCGGGCACCGCGATCCACGTTCCACTTGCGGTGGCGTTGTTTCCAAAAGAGATGCCGATGCCGCCGAGGAGCTGGGTCGGGCGCGTCTTCAAGGACATCCGCCAGTGGACAGCGATGCCGCGCGGTGGTCATTTCGCGGCCCTCGAGCAGCCCGCTTTGCTTGCACAGGATTTAAGAGCCTTTGCCGGTGGTCTGGATTTTTAAAGCCAGCGTTTGCACGCAGCCAAACCCGAAGGCCAGAAATGACCAACACCACGATCACCATCGATGCCCTGCATGAGCGCGTCGATGCAATTTTCCGCAAGGCTGGACTGAACCCCATCCAGGCCAGCGCCATCACAAGGGTCATCGTTGCGGCGGAACGCGATGCTTGCAAGTCACATGGTGTCTACCGCATTGAAGGCGCCCTGCGGACGATCAGGGCGGGTAAGGTAAACCCGAACGCGGAGCCCGAATTGTTGCCGCAAGATGCTCCCGCCATCATCAAAGTGGATGCGAAGGGCGGCTTCGCCAACCCGGCCTTCGAACTGGGTCTGCCGGTGCTGGTCGAGCGGGCACGTTCGTGCGGCATTGCCGCGCTTGCGATCAACGATGCCGTCCATTTTTCCGCCCTTTGGGTGGAAGTCGAAGCCTTGTCGCAGGCAGGCCTTGCCGGCCTGGCCATGTGTCCGAGCTACGCCACGGTCGCCCCGACCGGCGGCAACGGACCGTTGCTGGGTACCAATCCTTTTGCCTTTGGCTGGCCGCGCGAAGAACAGCCGCCCTATGTTTTCGACTTCGCGACCTCGGTTGCCGCGCGAGGTGAGATCGAGCTCCACCGCCGGGCAGGCAAGTCGCTGCCGGAAGGCTGGGCCATGGATTCGGACGGCAGGCCAACGACCGACCCCGAAGCTGCCCTGTCGGGCGCTATGCTTCCCTTCGGCGGGCACAAGGGTTCCGCCATCGCGACGATGATCGAGTTGCTCGCCGGGATCATGATCGGCGATCTGACCAGCCCCGAGGCGCTCCATCTGCTCGGCACCACGACGCTTTATCCGTCCCACGGAGAATTGATCATCGCTTTCTCGCCACAAGCTTTTTCCTCGAGCCGCCCCGGCAATCCGTTGGACCGTGCCGATGCCCTGTTCGAGGCGATCCTTGGCCAGGGTGCACGGCTGCCCTCACAGCGGCGGTTCATTGCCCGAGCAGCATCGGAGAGTGGCGGCATCAGCCTCTCAGCCCAGGAGATCGAACAGCTCGACCGTTTTCTCGAGAGAGGACTCGGCGGCGTATGAAGTGAAGCTATGATCATAAAGGGGAATGGAGAAAAATGCGCTGGTCAAGAACGTTCACGGTCGTCGGCTGCCATGCCGAGGGCGAAGTCGGCAACGTGATCACCGGCGGCATCATGGACGTGCCCGGCAAGACCATGTTCGAAAAGAAGGAGTATCTGCAAGAGCATATGGATGACATACGCGGGCTCGTTCTCTTCGAGCCGCGCGGCGCGCCCTACGTCAACGCCAACATCATCCTGCCGCCTTGCGATCGCTCGGCCGACCTCGGCTATGTGATCCTCGAAAGCACTGAATACCCGCCCATGTCGGGCTCCAACACCATCTGCGTCGCCACCGTGGCGCTGGAGACGGGCATGGTGCCTATGAAGGAACCCGAGACGCGGCTGCGCATGGAGGCACCCGCAGGCATGATCGAGGTGCGCTGCCTCTGCGAGAATGGCAAGGTGAAGCAGGTGGAGTTCACCAATGTGCCGGCTTTCGCAGTCCACCTCGACACGCCAGTCGAAGTCGAGGGACTTGGCACGATCACCGTCGACACCTCCTATGGCGGCATGACTTTCGCCCATGTCAATGCGCGCGCACTAGGGTTCGCTGTCAAACCCGACGAGGCACACCAGATGTCGCTGATCGGCCAACGCATCAAGAAAGCCGTCAACGAGCAGCTCGTTGTCGTGCATCCGGAGAACCCGAAGATCCGCGATGTGTCCAACGTGATTTTCGAAGGTCCCATCGAGCGCGTCGACGGGCGCGTGGAAAGCATCAACGGCACGGTATGCCTGCATGGCAGGCTCGACCGCTCGCCGACAGGCACCGGCACCACCGGGCGACTGGCGGTGATGTCGGCAAAGGGCCAGATCGCCAAAGGCGAGCTGTTCCGCAACAGGTCGATCATCGGGACCCATTTCGATTCCCGCGTGATCGCCAATGCGCACGTCGGCGACCGCGACGCGGTCGTGGTCACCATCGCTGGACAGGCCTGGATCACCAGTATTGGCCAATATGGCCTCGACCCGACAGACCCTTATCCACGCGGCCATCGCCTCAGCGACGTCTGGTTCTGAAACGGACGCGGCCGTGCCCTCGGCGCGGCCGCGTAACCCGTTCGGCCGCGCTCAGGCCGCGAACGCTCTGACCCTGACGCCGCTCGCCTCCAGTCGTTTCCTGACGCACGCGGCGATGGCGACGGCCGCTGGCGTGTCACTGTGGACACAGATTGAATCGATCGGCGTCTGCAGCATCTGGCCGGAAAGCGTCTCGATCGCGCCTTGCTTGACCATCCGCACGACCCGTTCAGCAGCCTTCTCGGCATCGTGGATGACGGCGCCCTCCAGCTTGCGCGATACAAGAAACCCTTCCTCCGTATAGGCGCGGTCGGCGAAGATTTCGGACCTGACCGCCAGGCCAGCGTCACGCGCGATCCTGTCCTGGAAGCCGAGCGCAATGGCCAGGCAGATCAGGCCGGGATCGACGGCCTTGACCGCGCGCGTCACCGCTTCGGCGACGCCACGATCGGTCTGGGTAAGATTGCCCAGCGCGCCATGCGCTTTGACGTAGCGGATCGGGTGGCCGGCATAGGCGGAGAGCGCCTGTGCCGCGCCGATCTGGTAGGCGACCAGCCTTTCGATCTCATCCATGGAATGCGGGATTACGCGGCGTCCGAACCCCCACAGATCGGCGAAGCTCGGATGCGCGCCAACGGCGACGCCCTTGTCGCGCGCCATCGAGAACGTGGCCGCCATGATCTCGGGGTCACCGGCATGAAAGCCGCAGGCCACATTGGCGGAGCTGACGATGTCGAGGATAGCCGCATCGTCGCCGAGCCTGTAGGCTCCAAAACCCTCCCCCATGTCGGAATTGATATCGACCTGCAATCCTTCGGCCGGCACGGCGCTTTCCTCAGTGGTTCGAACCATAGCCTTTGCCTTCACACCAGTTCGTAGAGCGGCGTGCCGTAACCGACGACCGCTCCGTCCTTGATCAGTGCCGCGCCGAGCACGCCGTCTGCCGGCGCGAGCACGGCCTTCAGGCATGGGCCGACCTGCAGCACGCCGACCGTCTCGCCCTTGCGGACCGTCTGGCCAGGTCCGGCAACAGGGTGGCCGGTCGTTGGATGATCAATACGGAGCACGCCGACTCCGGGCGCACGCACGCCCTTGAAGACCGTTTCGGGCACCGGCGCTTCGGCCGCAGCCGCAGGTGTTTCGCCAACAACGGCCTGCATATGCAGCCGCAGCGAAAAGCCGGCCTCCGACACTTCGATCTCGCCTATGCCGGCGCTTGCGCACCAGGCGGTCAGCCTTTCGATCTCCTCAATCGTCATCGCAGCCTCGTCCCTGGAGCAGACCGCCTTCAATGAGATGTTCGAGATGATGGATGTCGAAGCCTCCGGCGGCGAAGCCGGGCTCCTCCATCAGGATACCGTGCAGCGGCGCATTGGTGGCGATGCCGACTGCCTCCATCTCGCCCAGCGCCCCGCGCATGCGCCGGATAGCCTCGGCCCGCGTCGCGCCATGCGCCAGGAGCTTCGCCACCAGCGAATCGTAGTGCGGCGGCACGGTGTAGCCGGAGTAGAGATGCGATTCGACGCGGATACCGGGACCGCCGGGCGGCGTCCAGCGCTCGACCCGGCCCGGATGCGGCCGAAAGCTGTAGGGATCTTCAGCGTTGATGCGGCATTCCACGGCGTGGCCCTGAATGCGGATGTCTTCCTGGCTGAACGACAGCGGCTCGCCCCGGGCGATGCGGATCTGTTCGCGCACGATATCGATACCGGTGACGAGCTCGGTGACGGGATGCTCCACCTGCACGCGGGTGTTCATCTCGATGAAAGAGAAGCGCCCGTCCTCGTAGAGGAATTCGAACGTGCCAGCGCCTGTATAGCCGATGGTCAGGCATGCGCGGGCACAGAGGTCGCCGATTTCGCCAATCGCCTCGCGGGCGATGCCGGGCGCCGGCGCCTCCTCGATGATCTTCTGGTGGCGGCGCTGCATGGAGCAATCCCGCTCGCCGAGCCAGACAGCCCTACCGTGCTTGTCCGCCAGAATCTGGATCTCGATATGGCGCGGCTGCTCGAGGAATTTTTCCAGATAGACTTGCGGGTTACCGAAGGCCCGGTCCGCCTCTTTCACCGCCATGGAAACGGCTTCCATCAGAGCCTGCTCATCGCGAGCGATACGCATGCCGCGCCCGCCCCCGCCACCCGCTGCCTTGACGATGACCGGATAGCCGATTGCCTCTGCAATGGCGCGCACCTCTTGCTCATCCTGCGGCAGCGCGCCCTCCGAGCCCGCAACGCAGGGAACGCCGGCGGCTATCATGGTGCGCTTGGCGGAGACCTTGTCTCCCATGGTACGGATCGCCGTCGCGGATGGCCCGACGAAGATGAGGCCGGCGTTTTCGACAGCCTCGGCGAAGGCGGCGTTCTCCGAAAGGAAACCATAGCCAGGATGGATCGCGCCCGCGCCGGTGAGTTGCGCGGCCGCGATGATCTCGGCGATGTTGAGATAGCTCTCCGTCGCGGCAGCCGGTCCGATGCAGATCGCCTTGTCCGCCAGTGCGACATGGCGAAGGCTTGCATCGGCCTCCGAGTGCGCCGCCACCGTTTTCAATCCGAGATCGCGGCAGGCGCGCAGGATGCGCAGCGCGATTTCACCGCGGTTGGCGATCAGGACGGTATCGAACATCGCCCTCAGCCCTCATCTTCCAGCACGAACAGCACGTCGCCGGACTGCACCGCTGCATGGTCGTCGAACGCGATCTGGACGATCCGCCCAGCGCGATCGGATTCCACGACATTGAACGTCTTCATGGCTTCGAGGACACCGATTTTCTGCCCCTCCGCGACCACATCGCCAACGGCAACCAGCGGCGGTTCGCCTTCGGTGCCGGAGCGGTAGAACACGCCCGTCAGCGGCGCGCGGATCGAATGGCGTGCGATGGGCAGAGATGTCGACGTCTGATCTGGGGAACGGACCGTTACGTCAGGCCCAGGCTGCACCTGCGACGCGGATTGCGCCGACGCCGTAGGCCTGGACATGCGGACGCGAACGCCGTCGCGCTCGATCTCCAGTTCGGCAATGGGCGAACGCGAGACAAATTCGATCAGCTTCTGGACGAGCTCGAGATCCATCGCCGGCCCTACCGCAGCGCTTCGACAGCCTCGGCGATGCGTCCGATCGCTTTTTCGATCAGGTCCATCGACGTGGCTATGGAAATGCGGAAATGCGGCGACAGGCCGTAGGCAGAGCCCTGCACCACCGCGACTCGCGCCTGATCGAGTAGGTAGAGCGAGAAGTCGTCGTCGCTGCCGATGGGAGTGCCGTCGGGGCGGCGACGGCCGATCAGGCCCGAGCAGTTGGGATAGAGATAGAAGGCGCCCTCGGGCGTCTGGCAGGTGAGGCCGGGAATCTTGCGCAGCAGTTCCAGAGCGCGGTCGCGCCGAGCCTGGAATTCGAGCGCCCGAGGGCGAAGAAAGTCCTGGGGACCTTCCAGAGCGGCAATGGTCGCGGCCTGCGAGATGGATGACGGGTTCGACGTGCTTTGGCTCTGCACGGTCGCCATGGCGCGGATCAGCGCTTCCGGCCCGCCGGCATAGCCGATCCGCCAGCCGGTCATGGCATAGGCCTTCGATACCCCGTTCACTGTGAGCGTACGGTCCTTCAGCCGCGGCTCGACGCCGGCGATGGTATGGAAGGTACGTCCATCGAACAGGATATGCTCGTAGATGTCATCGGTCAGCACGTGGACGTGGCGCTGGTCGAGCAGTACTTCGGCGAGGCCAGCGAGTTCGTCGCGGCTGTAGACGGCGCCTGTCGGGTTGGATGGCGTGTTGAGCAGAAGCCACTTGGTGCGCCCGGTGATCGCGGCTCGCAGGGCTTGCGGCGTCAATTTGAAGCCCTGCGCCTCCGTGCAGGGAACGACCACGGGCTTACCTTCGCCGAGCAGGACGATATCGGTGTAGGAAACCCAATAGGGCGCTGGGACAACCACCTCGTCACCCGGGGCCAGCGTTGCCAGCAGGGCGTTGTAGATGATCTGCTTGGCGCCCCCCGCGACGCTTATTTGCGAAGGCTTGTAGTCGAGGCTGTTCTCGCGCCTGAATTTTTCGGCCACCGCCTTCTTCAGCGCGGTGGTGCCGTCGACCGCCGTATAGCGCGTCTCCCCCCTGAGCATCGCCTCGTAGGCCGCCTCGACGATGTGCGGAGGCGTGGGAAAATCCGGCTCGCCGGCGCTCAGGCTGATAACGTCGATGCCGGCCGAGCGCATTTCGATTGCCCGCGCGGTGACCGCCATGCTCGGACTTGGCTTGATGACGTCGAGACGGGGAGCGATGAGGCCCACGGAACAATCCTCGGCATGTAAGATATTTGCTACAGATTGGATAATGTATTCTGACTTTCGCGTCAAACCCCTTTTTCTGCGTCGAAGACCGGGGTATGTCTCATCCTGGAGGTGGGTCGATAGAGGAAAGTATCCAATCCTTGGTCGCCACGGATGATATTCGAAATAGGGAACACGATTGGAATGGGCACAAACTATGATGTGGTGATCGTTGGCGGAGGCGTTGTCGGCAGCTCGATCGCCTACTTCCTGTCAACCAACCCGGATTTCGACGGCAGGATCGCGGTGATCGAGCGGGACCCCTACTACACGGCCTCCTCGTCTTCCTTGTCGACCAGCGCCATCCGCCAGCAGTTCGGCACGGCGCCCAACATCGCGATGTCGAAGTTCAGCATCGACTTCCTGCGCCAGGTGAAGACGCGGCTAGCAATTGGCGACGAGTTGGCCGACATCGGCCTGCATGAGCCCGGTTATCTGGTGCTGGCGACGCCCGAGCGGGCCGACGCGCAGCGTGCCAAGAACCGCGTTCAGCGCAGCATGGGCGTCGACGCCGAACTGATCGAGCAGGTCGATCTGGCGCAACGCTTCCCGTGGCTCAACACGGACGATCTCGCGCTTGGCTCGCTTGGCCTTGGCAGCGAAGGCTGGTTCGACGGTCCTGGCCTGATGCAAGCATTCCGTCGCAAGGCGCGCACACAGGGCGTGGACTATCTTGCCGCGACAGTGACCGGACTGACCATGGCATCTTCCGGCAAGGTGGGTGAAGTGCTGCTGGACAATGGCGACCGGCTTGCCGCCGGCACGGTGATCAACGCGGCCGGGCCATGGAGCGCGGGCATTGCCAGGATGGCCGGCGCCGAACTGCCGGTCGTCCCGAGCAAGCGCTGCGTCTTCGTCTTCGAAACGCCGGCAAGGATCGAAAACTGCCCCTTCATCTTCGACACAAGCGGCCTCTGGCTGCGGCCGGAAGGTCAGCTCTTCCTGTGCGGTGTTCCGCCGGTGCGCGAGAACGAGCCGGACGATTTTGGACTGGATGTGGACTACGACCTGTTCGACGAGTTGATCTGGCCGGCGCTGGCCCATCGTGTGCCCGGCTTCGAGCAATTGCGCATGCTGCGCGCCTGGGCGGGACTCTACGAGTACAACACCTTCGACCACAGCGGCATCATCGGCCGGCATCCTGAGGTCTCGAACTTCATCCTGGCCACCGGCTTCAGCGGCCACGGCATGATGCATGCGGCGGCGACCGGGTCGGGCGTCAGCGACCTCATTGCCTACGGCGAGTACCGCTCCATCGACCTTTCGGCCTTCCGCTACGAACGGATCGCCAGCAATAAGCCTATCGAGGAACATGTCTACTGAAGCGAAACGGGCGACATGGCATCGCAGTGACAACGGTGCTATGCGTCCACTTCTTCAATCAAAACGGCGCCAGTCGACAAACAAGGCGGCCGCCCTAGGCTGATTCATGCTCGTACAGAAGAAAACCATCTCGACCCAGGTCGCCGATGCCATCAGGCAGAAGATCCTGATCGGCGAATACGAGGCCAACTTCCAGCTGCGGCAGGAACATCTGGCCACCGAGTTCGGCGTCAGCCGAATTCCGGTGCGAGAGGCGCTGCATCAGCTTCATTCGGAAGGCTTCGTCACGCTGGTTTCCCACAAGGGCGCCGTCGTCACCTCCATTTCCCTGGACGAGATCCTCGAGCTCTACGAATTGCGGGCCCGGATCGAAACATGGCTATTGGCCCTGGCCATTCCAAGGATGACGGAGGCCGACCTCGCGCTGGCCCGCGAGCGCGCAAAACAGCATCAGGAGCAGGGCAAGACCGGCGAGTACTCGAACCAGCTCAACTGGAATTTCCACGCCGCGCTCTACCAGCCGTCCGGCCGCAAGGCGACGATCGAACTGGTGGGGCGCATCTACCAGCAGCTGGAACGCTACACACGCATGATGGTGACGCTAACCGAGATCCAGGCCCAGTCCGACCGCGACCACTGGCAACTCATCGACCTGTGCGAAGCCAAGGATACGCTGCGCGCCGTCGGCCTGTTGGAAATGCATATCATCACCAGCGGCAAATTCCTGGTCGACCGGCTTCAGGAATTGCGGGGAAGCTGACGGCCCCGTCGTTCCTGGGCCTCATCGACCTCCCCAATCCTTTGCGTTGGTGGAATCATTTGCCAGGCAGATTGGTCGCCCGCGTCAGCAGGATCACGCCTGCCTTTTCGGCTGTGTCGTAGTAGGTGAAGCCGGTGCGGTTTTCCCGGCGCCCGCGCATCAGCACGGAAAGCCCGTCGGTTTTCGCCTTGGCTTCGGCTGCATCCGCATCGCGGACCTCAAAGCCGATATGGAATACGCCTTCACCCTTGGTATCGAGATGGATGCGCTGCAGTGAGGGATCATGGCTCGGCTGGCAGAGTTGCAGCTGGACGTTCGGCAGGTTGCAGATCCGGTATTGCATGGCATGGAAACCCTTCGGACTTGGGACCTCGAGTTCTTCGTACTCCGCCAGCGGCGGATAGGATTCCCATGGCCCAATGCCGATGGAGTCGTAATAGGCCTGGGCCTTGTCGATATCGTGCACGACGATGCAGAGATGATGCAGCTTATCGAAGTTACCCATATTCTCTCACTCCTTGATCGGGACCGTATAGTTGAGAACGCGGCGCCCCCCGTCGGGGTAGATCGTCTCGCCGGTGATGTAGGAAGCGTCGTCGCTGGCCAGGAACGCCACGACCGAGGCGATCTCGGCTGCCGTGCCGAGGCGGCCGAGCGGTGTGCGCGAAAGAACCGCCCGTCGCATTTCTTCCGAATCGATGAATGTCCCGTCCATGACCATGTCCGTGGCGATGGTGCCCGGGCCGACACCGACCACGCGGATGCCGTGGGGAGCGAAGGCAACAGCCGCGGTACTGGTGACCTGGTTCATGCCGCCCTTGGAGATCGCGTAGGTGGCGACGCGTGGATTGGCGAGGCCTGAATTGATCGACGACATGTTGATGATGACACCGCCTCCACCCTGCGCGATCATCTGGCGGGCTGCGGCCTGGGTGCCCAAGAACGCGCCCTTCAGATTGACGGCGAGAACCCTGTCGTAGTCCGCCTCTGTGATGTCGAGAAAGTCCTGGACCGGAGCGATGCCGGCATTGTTGACCATGATGTCCACACGGCCGAACTTCGCCACCGCCGCCGCAACCAGCCCATCGACCTGCTCCTTCTTGCTGACATCCGTAACGACCGCCAGGACGCTGTCGGGGGTGCCGATTTTCACGGCACATTTTCTCAGTTCCGTCGCATCGATGTCGCCAAGCACGAGCTTCGCGCCCTCGGCCAGAAACCGTTCCGCGCAAGCGCGTCCGATGCCGCGCGCCGCGCCTGTGACAACAGCCACCTTTCCTGCCTGTCTCATGTCCAATCCCTCGATCATTATAAGTCGACCCCCGTCTCAGTGAGCGGTGTGCCGAGCTTGGCCACGGATAAGGATAATTCTCCCACCGAAGCCTACCCTATCGGATCACGAAGGGATTGGCGGTCTTGCCCGCCGTATCTATCCACACCGTCTTGGTCTGCAGATAGGCATTGATGGCCTCCTGCCCGCTCTCGCGACCGATACCGCTCCTCTTGTAGCCGCCGAAGGGCGCCATATAGGAGACGGCGCGGTATGAATTGATCCAGACCATTCCCGCTTCCATCACGGCCGCGCCGCGCAGCGCCCGGCCCATGTCGCTGGTCCATATCCCGGCCGCCAGCCCATAGGGGCTGTCATTGGCAATGGCGAAGGCCTCGTCCTCGTCGTCAAAGGGGATGACGGACAGGATCGGCCCGAACACCTCCTCACGCGCGATCCGCATGGTGTTGTTCACGCCGGTGAAGATGGTCGGCTCGACGAACCAGCCCTCGGCCAGTTCACTGGACGCAGGCTTGCCGCCACCGAGCACGCATAGTGCGCCCTCGCGGCGTGCTATGCCGAGATAGGACAGCACCTTCTCGCGCTGGGCTTGCGTGGTGATCGGCCCCACCTGCGTCTCGGCCAGAGCGGGATTGCCCAATCGAGCACTGGCCGCCAGCGTTATGACGCCCTCCACGAACCGGTCATGGATCTTGCGATGCACCAGCAGGCGCGAACCCGCGATGCAGGTCTGGCCGCCGGCAGCGAAAATGCCTGAGATCGCGCCGTTGACCGCGCTCTCGATATCGGCGTCGTCAAAGACGATGTTGGCCGATTTGCCGCCAAGCTCCAGCGTGACGGTCTTGAGCTGGTCGGCAGCCGCTCGATAGACTGCGATCCCGCCGGGCTCACCGCCGGTGAAGGCTATCTTGGCGACGTCGGGGTGGGCAACGAGCGGCACGCCGACATCGAGCGGCATGCCGGTAACGGTGTTGACCACGCCTGGCGGGAACCCAGCGTGCGCAAACAGTTTCACGAACTCCAGCGTCGAGGCCGATGCGTGTTCGGACGGTTTGATGACGACGGTGTTGCCGGCCGCCAGCAGCGGCGCTAGCTTCCAGGTCAGAAGCAAAAGCGGCGAATTCCAGGGCACGATGGCTGCAATGACACCCAGCGGCTCGTGGCGGGGGAAGGCGAACATGCCAGCCTTGTCGATCGGCAGCACCGCCCCTTCGATCTTGTCGGCAAGACCGCCGAAATAGCGGAACCATTCCGGGATATAGCGCAGCTGCGCCGTCATTTCGGTGAGCAGCTTGCCATTGTCGCGCGTCTCGATGGCGGCAATGCGCTCCGCGTTGTCGGCGATCAGGTCGGCCATCCGCACGAGCAGCTTGCCACGCGCAGTGGCGGTGATGCCGGCCCATTCCTTCGACCGGAATGCCGCCTTGGCGGACGCCACGGCAGCGTCCACCTGGGCTGCTCCCCCACGCGGGATCAGCGCCCAGGGCCTGCCGGTGAACGGATCATGGCTCTCGAATGTATCGGCTGTCGATTGCAGCCGACCGCCGACCGTGTTCTGGAAACTGACCAGCGCCATATCGGTCCTCAACAAGTGGCAAAGCCCAGATGAGCGCGAAAGCGGTTCTTAACCTCGACCGCGTCGCGCGGTGGCAGCGAGCGCGGCAGGTTCTCGGCGGTGATTTTCAGCACGAAAAGGCGTGGACCTTCGGCCGGGCGACGCAGCTCTTCACACAGCGTGTCGACCTCCTCCAGCGAGCGCAACTCGGCGGTTTTCGAAAACCCGCAAGCGGCCGCGACCTTGTCGAAACCGATGCCGCGACCGGTATGGCTCGACTGCATGCCCGTCTCGCCGAAATGCTGGTTGTCGAGCACGATCAGGTCGAGATTGCTGGGCCGCGCCACCGAAATCGTCGCCAGCGAGCCGAACGCCATGAGCTGTTCCCCATCACCAGTAATCACCATGACCCGCTTGTCGGGCTGGGCCTGGGCAAGCCCGAGACCGATCAGTGCAGCACCCCCCATGGCGCCCCAGAGATAGTAGTTGTCGTTGCGGTCACCGGCGGCGTGCACGTCGTAGGTCGGCGAGCCGAGACCGGTCACGACCAATGCGCCGTCGCGGGCGTCAAGGAGTTTCTTCACCGCAACCCGGCGGTCCATTGTCGGTAAATTCATCTCATTCACCACTTCTTCTTGCCGAGCAGGCGCTGCCCGATCAGCACCGCGATCTGTTGATCGGCGTCAAAAGCCATCAGGGCTGCCTGAGCCACCGTCTCCACGAGGTCTGGACCAGTCTCGGCGCGCAGCACCTTGAGGCCGATCGATTTCAGCGAGGCTTCCGTCGCCTGCCCCATCGGCACCTGCCAGGGGTTGAACTCGGCCCATTCGCCTCTCATCGTCACCAGAACGAGCAAGGGGAAGCGTGCCTGCACGGGAAGCGACAGCATGTTTATACAGTTGCCGACCCCTGACGATTGCATGAGCACGACGCTCCGCTTGCCGCCGAGCCAGGAGCCGGCGGCGACGGCGATGCCCTCTTCTTCCGTCGTCAGCACGTTGGCGACGACCTCGGGATCCGCGCTGAAGCGTCGGATCAGGGTCGTATGTCCAGCATCGGGCACATAAGACATGTGGCTGATGCCGGCAGCCTTGAGCACATCATAGACCTGATCTGGCCACTGCTTTTCAGACGCCGCCGGAGCGGCCCCAGGCGTTGCTGTTTCCGGATGTTTTGCTTCTACGCTCGCCGTCACGTTGGAACTCCGAGATTTGGATTGGCATCAGGTTATCTCGGCTATCCGATCTAATCGTCGTCTCTTTCTTGTGATCAGATATAATGATATTCGATAGCTTATGGAGTTATCGCAACTGCGTACGCTGATCCACGTCGCCGAACTCGGGAGCCTGAGCAAGGCTGCCGATCGGCTACACATCGCGCAGCCTGCCCTCAGCCGGCAGGTGCGCATGCTGGAGGAGGAACTGGGCTTTGCCCTGTTCGTGCGCCACGGCCGCGGCATGGTGCTGTCTGAGCAGGGCAAGCAGGTGCTGACGCACGCCATGCGCGTGATGGCAGAGATCGATGAGATCCGTGCCACGGCCACGCCAGCCGACGCGCCGCTCACCGGTGAAGTGGCCATCGGTCTGCCACCCACCGTCGCGGACATTATTTCGCTGCCGCTGGCTGCCGCCTTCGCCAAGAACCATCCCAAGGCGAAGCTGAGGCTTGTCAGCGCCTACACCGGCTATTTGCTCGACTGGATGCACCGAGGCGAGGTGGACGTCGCCGTGCTGTACGACCCGCGCATGGCGCGTTCGTTGCGCTCGCGCCCGTTGCTTCTGGAAAATCTCTTCCTGATTGGGCCGCCTGATGCGGGGTTTTCAACCGTGCGCGCGGTATCGTTCGCCTCGCTTGCCGGCAAGCGCCTGCTGCTGCCCAGCATCAAGCACGGTCTGCGCATCATCGTAGAACGCTGTGCCACGGATGCCGGCATCACGCTCGATGTCGGCATCGAGGCGGATTCCTACGCCGCGCTGAAGGACCTAGTGCGCAACGGCCATGGCTGGACGATCCTGCCGCTCGCTCCTATCCATGCCGATGTAACCGCGGGGCTGCTCACCGCCGCGCCGCTGATCGATCCCGTGCCGGTGCGCCGCCTGATCCTTGCATATCCGGCAGACCGACCTGCCTCTCGGCTGGCGCGGTTTGCCGGACAAGCAATAGAGGACATCGCCAAGGACCTCGTAGGGCGGGCGATCTGGGTTGGCCAACTCCTCGGCCCCTCGCTGTAAGCATTCGAATTCCGTTATGTCTGCTCACGCCAGCTTTGCGTTGCTGACAGGACGCGGCGGCGCGATAGTGAGGCCCGCAGCACGACGAAAGCCGGACAAACCCCATGGAATACTATCAGGACATTCGCGATGCCGTCGCCCGGCTGTGTGCGCGCTTTCCCGGAGAATACTGGCGCGCGCTCGACAGGGACATGGCCTATCCCCGCGAGTTCGTCGAAGCATTGACGGAGGCTGGTTGGCTTTCGATCCTGATCCCGGAGGCGTATGGCGGCTCGGGCCTGCCGCTTTCGGCCGCCGCCGCCGTGCTGGAGGAAATCCAGCGCGCCGGCTGCAATGGCGGCGCCTGCCATGCCCAGATGTACACGATGGGCACGCTTGTTCGCCACGGCTCTGAAGCCCAAAAGCAACGATACCTGCCGAAGGTCGCCGCGGGAGAATTGCGTCTGCAGGCCTTCGGCGTCACCGAACCGACCAGCGGCACCGACACCGGCGCTCTCAAGACCACTGCTCGCCTCGACGGCTATCATTTCGTAGTCAAGGGCCAGAAGATCTGGACCAGCCGCGCCGAGCATTCGGATTTGATGCTGCTTCTGGCGCGGACCACGCCGCTCAAGGATGGCATGAAGAAGG
Source organism: Mesorhizobium sp. M7A.F.Ca.US.005.03.1.1 (assembly GCF_003997975.1). NCBI lineage: Bacteria > Pseudomonadati > Pseudomonadota > Alphaproteobacteria > Hyphomicrobiales > Phyllobacteriaceae > Mesorhizobium > Mesorhizobium sp. M7A.F.Ca.US.005.03.1.1. The sequence goes on along the minus strand of NZ_RZRO01000010.1, from coordinate 70,130 downwards.
CCGACGGTCTCTCCGTCCTCATCGTCGACATGCGCGAAGCCGTTGGCAAGGGCCTCACCATCCGGCCGATCCGCACGATGATGAACCATGCCACCACCGAAGTCTTCTTCGACGACCTGCGCGTGCCGGCCGAAAACCTGATCGGCGAAGAGGGAAAGGGATTCCGCTACATCCTCTCGGGCATGAACGCCGAGCGCATCCTGATCGCAGCCGAATGCGTCGGCGATGCGAAATGGTTCATCGAAAAGTCGAGCGTCTACGCGAAGGAAAGGCATGTGTTTGGCCGAGCGATCGGCCAAAACCAAGGCGTCCAGTTCCCAATCGCAAGGGCCTACGCCAACATGCGCGCGGCCGAATTGATGGTGCGCGAGGCGCTGAACCTCTACGAGGCCGGCAAGAACCCCGGTGCCGAAGCGAACATGGCCAAGATGCTGGCGGCCGACGCCTCTAACGAAGCCGCCAATGTCTGCATCCAGACGCATGGCGGCTTCGGTTTCGCGGAAGAGTACGATGTCGAGCGCAAATTCCGCGAGACGCGTCTTTATCAGGTCGCGCCGATCTCGACCAACCTCATCCTGTCATACCTTTCCGAGCACGTGCTTGGACTGCCGCGTTCCTACTAGGAGTTGCCGCCGTGAACGTCCTCATCGTCTACGCCCACCCGGAAGCAAGATCCTTCAACGGCGCCATGAAGGATATGGCCGTGGAAACACTGACCCGCGCAGGTCACGATGTGGTCGTCAGCGACCTCTATGCGATGGGTTTCAATCCTGTCGCAGGGCCGGGCGACATATCAGGCGAGCGCAACGATCCGGACTTTTTCAGCCTGCCGCGCGAGCAGACCGCGGCGTACGAGGCCGACGCGCTTTCAGCCGACATCATCGCCGAGATCGAAAAGCTGAAACAAGCGGACTTCGTGCTGTTCCAGTTCCCGGTTTGGTGGTTCGGACTGCCCGCAATGCTCAAGGGCTGGGCCGACCGTGTGTTCGCGCGCGGTTTTGCGTATCTGCCGGGGCGCAAATACGACACCGGCATGTTCAAGGGAAAGCTCGCCATGGTGGCCGCCACCACGGGCACATCGGCCGACACCTATGCGCCCGATGGCATCGATGGCGACATCCTCACGGTGCTGTGGCCGATCCACAATGGCCTGCTTCGCTACTCAGGCTTCGACGTGTTGCCGCCCTTCGTCGCCTATATGCCGGGCCGTGTCGGCGACGATGGCCGCAAGGCCTATCTGGAAGCCTATAGCAAGCGGCTAGAGGACATGGACGGCACGCCGCGGCTTTTCTTCCACGCCGCCGAGGACTACGGCAAGAACGAGCGGCTAAAACCAGGCGTGCTGGCGCGCTCGGGGGTACAGCGCAATGTCTGACGGCACCCGCCCGCTGGAGGGTCTGTTCGTCGTTTCGATCGAGCAGGCGGTCGCCGCTCCGCTCTGCACGGTTCGCCTCGCCGATGCCGGGGCGCGCGTCGTGAAGATCGAGCGTCCGGAAGGCGAAACCGCGCGTCATTACGATTCCACCGTTGAAGGCATGTCGGCTTACTTCGTCTGGCTCAACCGCGGCAAGGAAAGCGCGGTTCTCGACCTGAAAGCCGAGGACGACCTCGCTCTCCTGCAGCGGATGGTGGCGCGCGCGGATGTTCTCGTGCAGAATCTCGCGCCGGGCGCCATCGACAGGCTCGGCCTCTCCGCCGATGTGATTGCGGAAAGGTTCCCCCGGCTGATTGCCATCAACATCGTCGGCTACGGACAGGACACGCCTTACGCCGCGATGCGCGCCTACGACATGCTGGTGCAGGCGGAAAGCGGCATCTGTGCCGTCACTGGCACGCCGGACACGCCGAGCAAGATCGGGGTTTCCGCCGCCGACATCGCCACCGGAATGAATGCGCATGCAGCGATCCTCGAAGCCTTGTTGGCGCGCGAGAAGACCGGGCGCGGCCGCATTGTCGAAATCGCCATGTTCGACGCCATGGCAGACTGGATGACCGTGCCGCTGCTCCACTACGAATATGCGGGCCGCGAGACGCAGAGATATGGCTTGGCACACGCTTCGATCTACCCCTATCGACCTTATGCCTGTCGGGATGGCAGCGTGGTCGTGTCCATCCAGCAGAACAATGAATGGAAGCGCTTCTGCACCATCGTGCTGCAAAGGCAGGATTTGTTCGCCGACGAACGCTTCGCCACCAATGCCCGGCGGGTGGCCAACCGCACGGCGCTCGACGCCGAGATCGAACCGATCTTCGCGGCAATCGACTGCGAAGAGGCCATCGACCGTCTCAACGGTGCGCAGATCGCCTGGGGCCGGGTGAGCGCTATGCACGACCTGCCGCGCCACAAGGCATTGCGCCGGACAGAGGTGGCGCTGCCGGACGGCAGGCGCATCTCCGTGCCCATGCCGGCAGGGCGGTCGGAGGGATTCGCAACGGTCCCAAGCGTTCCCGCCCTTGGCGCCGACACGGACCGGATCCGGTCCGAATTCGCCGCCTGACGAGGGAGCCCATGACTCTGGACACGAGCACGCTGCAGGAATGGGTTGGACGCACCCACGAGGTCGAGGATGTTGTCACCCCGCGCCTGCTGGCCAGCTTTGACGCCACGCTCGGGGACCACGCAGCGCAAACCGCCGGGAGCACGGCCCCGCCCGGACTGCACTGGTGCCTGACGCCCGATATTGCCGACAGGCGCAAACTCGGACCTGACGGGCACCCCACCAAAGGCGGCTTCCTGCCGCCGGTGCCGCTTCCGCGCCGCATGTGGGCTGCCAGCGATGTCCGTTTCATAGCGCCGATCCGCTCCGGCGACCGCATCCGCCGTCGCTCGACATTGACCGCCATCGAGGAGAAGCAGGGCCGCACCGGCCCGCTCACCTTCGTCATGGTCCGGCACGACATTGCCAACGACGCTGGCCCGGTGATCGAGGAGGACCAGACCATTGCCTATCGCGCCGCCGGCGCTACGGCAGCGACCCCTGCCCCGCCGGGAACTCCACCCCCGGCGGCATCGAACGAGCGCTGGGTTGACGTGGATCCGGTGCTACTCTTTCGTTACTCCGCGCTGACGTTCAATGGGCATCGTATCCACTACGACGCGCCTTACGCCACAACGGTCGAGGGTTATCCCGGGCTCGTCATCCATGGCCCGCTGCAGGCGACGCTGCTCCTGAACTTTGCCACAGCCATTTTCGGCTCCTCGCCGCGCCGTTTCTCGTTCCGGGGCGTGCATCCGGCGACCAGACCGCAACGTCTGCTTCTGAGCGCAACGTGTCCGGGCAATGACGGCATGGCTCTCGAGGTACGGTCGGCCGACGGCCATGTGACGGTGAAGGCCACGGCGCAATGGTGAGCTTCGTCACGCCTGTCGTGCCGCTTTTCGTGCCGGGCTCGCGGCCGGACCGGTTTGCCAAGGCCGACAACAGCGGCGCGGATGCGGTCATTCTCGACCTTGAGGATGCCGTCGCTCCTGGCGACAAGGACCGCGCCCGGGACGCAGTTGTTGGTTATGCAGCCAGGCTGAAATCTCCAGTCATCGTCCGCATCAACCCCGTTGGCACCCCGTGGCACGAAGCGGACATCGACGCCGTGCGGCGCTTCGATGGCGTCTCCATTATGCTGTCCAAGGCCGAGCGCGCGGAAGACATTGCCGATATGGCCAGGCACATAACACGCAACGTATCCGTCATCGCGCTCGTCGAGAGTGCTGTCGGCCTCGCCAACCTGCCGGATATATTGGCGACGCCCGACGTCGTTGCCGTCGCTTTCGGCTCGGTCGACTTCTCGCTCGATCTCGGTTGCGCGCATGACCGGTTGACCCTGCTTGCGGCTCGCAACGAACTTGTCTGGCGCTCGCGCGCGGCTGGCCGTGCCGCGCCGATCGACGGCGTGACGACAGACCTGAGCAGTCCCGAAATCACCGAGGATGACGCCCGCCATGCTATGAAGATGGGCTTCGGTGGCAAGATGGCGATCCATCCGAGGCAGATCGAGCCGATTCGCGTTGCTTTTCGCCCGAGCGACAATGAAATCATCTGGGCACGTGACATCGTCGGCGCAGCTTCGTCCGGTGAAGCTGTCCAGGTGAACGGCGAAATGGTGGATCGGCCGGTCATCGAGCGCGCAAGGCGGATCCTGCGCCGGGCCGCTTTGGTCTAAAGGGCATGCAGATGAGGAACAGCGGATGAGCCTGGACACCGCCGATCGGCCGACAGCCAGGCTTTGCGCCTTCATCGCCGAGCTCGAGTTCGAGCAGATTCCGCCGCGCGTCGTTCGTTTCGCAAAAGGACTGATGATCGACTGGCTCGGCTCAACCCTCGCCGGCAAGGGCGCGCGCCAAGTCGAGATCATCGACGGCTTTGCTCGTGCAATGGGGCCGGCGGACGGCCCAAGTCTCGTCATCCCGACGAGACGACGCACGAGCCCCTACTTCGCGGCGATGGTCAATGCCGCGGCCTCCCATGTGGTGGAGCAGGACGACGTTCACAACGGCTCGGTCTTTCACCCGGCTGCGGTGATCTTTCCAGCCGTTTTGGCGGTTGCGGAAGCAGAGGGGAAGACCGGGCGTGAAATCCTGACTGCTTGCATCGCCGGCTACGAGGTTGGCATCCGGGTCGGAGAGTTCCTAGGGCGGTCACATTACCAGATCTTCCACACAACGGGCACGGCCGTCACTGTCGCCGCGGCCGCCGCTGTCGGGAAGTTGATCGGGCTGGACGCGGCCGGCATCAACCATGCACTGGGCTCCGCCAGTACCCAGGCAGCGGGGCTCTGGGAATTGCTGCGCGACGCCGCCGATTCCAAGCAGCTTCATACTGCGCGTGCGGCCGCCAACGGCCTGTGTGCTGCCTTCTTGGCTCGCGATGGCTTCAAGGGGGCCGCGCAGATCCTTGAAGGGAAGAAGGGCATGGCGGCCGGCATGTCCAGCGATGCCGTTCCGGCCCGTCTGACGGATGGCCTCGGCAGCCGTTGGGCAACGGAGGAGACATCCTTCAAATGGCATGCCTCCTGTCGCCACACCCATCCGGCAGCCGACGCACTTCAGCTGCTCATGCGCCGCGAGGGGCTCGGCCCGGACGACATCGCGGAGGTGGTCACCCAAGTCCACCAGGGCGCCATCGATGTCCTGGGTGCGGTGGACATCCCTCAGACGGTCCACCAGGCGAAGTTCTCCATGGGCACGGTATTGGGGCTCATCGCCGTCAATGGCGTCGCCGACCTCGACGCGTTCGAACGCCAGGCACTTGCCGACGCTGGCGTAACGCGCTTCCGCTCGAAGGTGCGTATGGAATTCGAGATCGACAGCCTTTACGCTATTGCTTCGTTGAATGACGTCTGCCGCCGCCTCGGCAAATCCATCGACCATTCGAGGGTCTGGAATATTCAAGCGATTCCGCCGACGCTTCGTGAAGCGCTGACGATTGCAGCGAAGCACGTCAACGATGATATCGTGCATCCGCCCACCGGCATCTCGAACATCTCGGAGTGGTGTAAGAAAGATCAGTGCTGGACTCGTTTGCAGGGCACGCTGGACAAGCTTGAGGCCGCTTTGCCTGACGAATTTTTCGAAGACCTCCTGTCGCTGGAAGAACAGGGCGAAGAGCGCAAGGACGCCAAAGTCACTCAGAAAATTGACAACGGAATCGAGGCGCAGAAGCGAGTTTTCGATATCCCTGCCCATCAGTGGAGGACGATCATGCAAGAACTGGGGCGCAAACGCGTGCTGACACCCAGAGAGACCGGCGTGCTGCAGGTTGCTGTGCAGATGCCCGCGAAGATTCCGACTGAAAAGCAGTGCCTTGTTCTCATAGGGGTGCTGGAGAAGGCCAGGAATGAGGGGCTGGTTGCGTTGGCAGCGGAGGAGGAGGATGCCTGAGATTCACCGCCATCAGCGCATCTCCTGCCGAGGCCGCCGGGCTGCTGGGCATATGACCCGCATTCAGTTTGATCTCGCATCCCTGAAGCTTTCGGACCTCGGCGCCATTGATTTGTCCGGAGCGGAGACGGTCGCCGTCCTAATCCCGATGCGCAGTATCGGCCGGACTAATGAGCATATCGATATATGCTGGGACTATGTGGAGGCATCATGGGCCGCGGAGAACATGGCGGCGGAAGCCGGCAGTGCCGAGGTAGCCGAGGAGTACTTCGCTGAGGCATATCTCACACGGCTGAGACTTACCCTGACGGATATCGGTCCGGGTTTCCGGGGACGGCTCGAAAATGTCGTCGTCGTGTTTCAGGCGCAACAGGACGACGGGTCAGGCGAAGGAGAGAGTTACCAAAGCCTACGCGACGCAATAGCTGATTACGAGGAATCGCTGGCCGACTGTGATCCACGTCTTCCGGAGCTGGTCGAATCCTACTTTGCCAACTTCCTTTCGGGCGCTATACACCAGATGCGCTATGATGCGCCGGATTACTACGACGAGCTGGTCAAAAAACATCCCGAGTATGAACTTGGCTTCCACAAGAGCCCTTACAGTGGCCGGCTGGGAGCAGACTGCTACGCTTCCATCGACAGCTGGCTCATTCCGAACGGTGTTGAGCTCGACACGTTCTTCTCTGCGACCGGGCAGAATTACCGCCGGGCCGATTTTGTGGCGGCCGAGGTGCTTGTCATCGCCGGAAAATCTTTTGTCCTTTCCGAAGGCATGGTCGCCTACTTTCCGATGAACCAGTACTTCAAGTCCCGGGTCTGCGCGGGATTCGCACGACGCCATGACGAGGGATATCTGGCCGCCCGATCAATTCGCATGGCTGGATGCGACCTTCACACACTCACCGGTCGGGGAGTACCTCAGGGAGGGCATGCCAGCGGGCCTTAGGGCCCCAGGGCCCCGCGGGGAATCATGTCTGGTTCACAACACCGGAACTCTGATTGTGGTGGATGATGGCACTGACACCCACGTTCTTTATGACACGAAACCGCTCGAAGAGCGGGCCACAAAGAACCTGTATGAAAGAATCTGCGATACGACCCGCTCTCTCACTGCGACGATGGGCCTCTCGGATTCTCTCACTCTCGATTGGAGAAGCCTTAATGACGAGCAATTTGAGCAGCTCTGCTACGATATCCTCTACGCTCATGCGATGTTTGATTCTTCGACAATCAGAAAGCTTGGCAGCTCGCGATCGAGAGACGGCGGACGCGATATCGAGATCATGGAAGCCGCGAGATCAGCCGGAAACAAGGGTCGTAAATGGATTTTTCAGTGCAAACTGACTCAGAGTAATTCGCTGGGCGCGACCAAAGTTCAGGATATCGGCGACATGGTCGATCTGCACGCAGCAGAGGGCTTTGGCGTGATGACCTCGGCGCTAATTGACGCGACGTTATATGATAAGATCGATGGCATCTGCGATAGACGTTCGATCAGGACTCTTAACTTCTCTGTTCTGGAACTAAACCGTGTTCTTGTCAGAAACCCGACGGTCAGGAAGCGATATTTTCCGGACTCGTGATTTAGGCAAGCTAGCTAAGCTCACGGGTGCGAAGCAGACTAGCTGCGTTTACGTATGGCAAACAATGACATATGAGTTCTCAGTTTCATCCTGCCGGGCGCGCCCGAGAGGATTCGAACCGCTGTCAGGTCTGAGGCAAAACATTAAAGGCTGTCTCTTCTGATTTCCCTTCAAGGCGATCAAAGTTACATCCTGAATGTCCGCTAACGATAACGGAAGAGCAAGGAGCTGCCGGTTCGCAATCATCCCCAATCAACCGCTGATCGCATCAAGCAGACGTGAACGGCAAATTTGAGGTCACATAAGAAGGGATAGCACCTGGTGAATGGAGGGCTTTTACGCGGTGCCAAACGGTATAACTTTGGTTTTACACTGTGGTTGATTTCGTTACGAATTTAAAGACCGGCAGGGTCCTTGTTTTACACGTAAGCCGTTGAAATCAGTGCAATAACACCAGCTTCCCGAGCTGAACGCGAGGGTTCGATTCCCGCTACCCGCTCCAGCCTAAGGCGTCAGAACCATTTCAGCGCCTGCCTGTTCGTCGAACACAACCGAGCAGCCTCTCGCCAGCGCCACCGTTGCGAGGGCGTTTGCCGCCGCGTCATCCGATGAAACGAAATCGCCGGTCAACACCCGCAATTCTTCCACGCCTTCAGCCATGGACACGAAATTGCCGACCGATCGATCGTGCTTGCAGGCCTCGATCACGCAAAGCAGGTCGATGATTTCGAAGCTGCGCATGTTCAGCCTCCAGAAGAAATCGTCCCTTGCAAGATCATGAACGCATCGGCGGGAAATAATGTTCCCAGTTCGCTTTCGCTGGCCTCGGCCTGGCGGCGCTTTCGCCGGAGAAGCTTACCTGATCCAGCCATCATCCCACTTCCCTCAGAATGAAGTCGTGCAGCATCTTGGCGGCCGGCGACAGCGCGCGATTCCTCACCGTGATCAGGCTGTAGGGCCTGACCTCGATGTCGAATTCGGTCTGGACGACGTCGATGGCGCCGGCCAGCCCGTCAGGGTTCTGGATGAATTTCGCCACCTGGACAGAGACCGGTGCGATGGCATCGGATTGCGCGACCATGACCAGGGTCAGGAGCAGCGAACTGGTGTTCAGGATACGGTCCGGCAAAGCGATGTTGCGGTTGAGGAAGTTGCTCTCCATCGCCTGGCGCAAGGGCGAGCCGCCAGACTGGAAGACCCAGTCATAGGCGGCGGTGTCTTCCAGCCGCACCACGCTGCCCCTGGTGAGCGGGTGGCCACGGCGCACGATCAGGCAGGCCTTCTCGACGCCGATGACACGGGATTCGAACAGCCGTGGGTTCAAGTCGTCAGGAATGCGCGCGATGATGAAGTCATGGCGCGTGGCGATCAGTTCGCGTGCCAGCACATTGGAGGTCTCGACCTGCATGGTGATCTCGATGCGCGGATAGATGCGGCGGATTTCACGAATTGCCGGCACCGCCAGCTCGATTGCCGGCGCGGTCACGGCACCCAGGAAAACCGAACCACCCTTGCCCGCCTTGAGCTCGGAAATCTCGCGGTCGACCTCGCGCATCTCCAGCAGGATCGAGCGCGCGCGCCTGGCCAAAGCCTTGCCGTACGGCGTCAAGGTGATGCCGCGCGGCAGCCTCTCGCACAGCTTGACCTCCAGCACCGCCTCCATCTCCGCGATCATGCGCGAGGCCGCCGGCTGCGAAATGTTCAGAACCTGGGCTGCCGCGCTGACCCGGCCATGGTCGTCGAGCGCGACGATCATGCGCATATGACGCAGACTGAGACCGCTGCGCAGCAGGGTTTCGCCATCGCCCGGTGCTTCTCTGTAACCATTTGAAGCTGTTGTCGGATTTCCTAGCCGCGCCATCGATTTCCCTGCCTTCTGCTTGTGTACGACCGACATCGGGTCAACCCGTCACGTCGCAATACCTATACCAACGATGATATAGCAACCATCAAAGATCGCATTTGACAGTTATGGCAAAGACCCACACCCTCCGCGCGTTCCAAGACGTGACGGTCGCCGACGAGAAAAATCGTATCGATTGAATCAGCGTCGCGGGGCCATGGGAGGATACCGGAGATCGATATGACGGCAGCGGTGCCTTGGCGCTTCTGCACGATTGCGCGGCCCGCGACCCCCGGGGTGCCGCGTCCATCAAACAGGGAGAGTTAAAGTGAAAATCATCAAGACACTGGCCGCCGTCGCGGCCCTTGGCATCGCTGCCATGACCTACTCGGCGCACGCAGCCGACAAGGGTCTCGTCGGCGTGCTGATGCCGACCAAGACCTCGCAGCGCTGGATCAATGACGGCGATGCCGTCAAGTCCCAGCTCGAGGCTCTCGGCTACACCGTCGACCTGCAATACGCGCAGGACGACATCCCCAACCAGCTCAGCCAGCTGGAAAACGAAATCACCAAAGGCCCGAAGGCGCTGATCATCGCCTCGATCGACGGCACCACCCTGTCGGATGCTCTGCAGAAGGCCGCTGACGCGGGCGTCGTCGTCGTCGCCTATGACCGCCTGATCAAGAAGACCGCCAATGTCGACTACTACACCACCTTCGACAATTTCGGCGTCGGCGTGATCCAGGCGAATTCGCTGGTCAAGGGCCTCAAGGAACGCTTCCCGAACACCAAGCCGTGGAACGTCGAACTGTTCGGCGGCTCGCCCGACGACAACAACGCCTTCTTCTTCTACAATGGCGCCATCTCCGTCCTGCAGCCGCTGATCGACGACGGCTCGATCAAGATCAAGTCCGGCCAGACCGGCATGGACAAGGTCGGCACGCTGCGTTGGCTCGCCGCCACCGCCCAGGCGCGCATGGACAATCTGCTGTCGGCCAACTATTCGGACGGCAGCCGCGTCGATGGCGTTCTGTCGCCCTATGACGGCCTGTCGCGCGGCATCACCGCCTCGCTGCGCGCCGTCGGCTACGGCACCGAGGCTCAGCCTTGGCCAATCGTGACCGGTCAGGACGCTGAGACCGCTTCGGTCAAGCTGATCATCTCGGGCGAGCAGTACTCGACCGTGTTCAAGGACACCCGCGAACTGGCCAAGGCCACCGTCCAGCTCGTCGACAAGGTGCTCTCGGGCGGCAAGCCGGACGGCCTCGATGAAAAGACCTACAACAACGACGTCAAGGTCGTTCCCTCGATCCTGCTGACGCCGCATGAAGTCGACAAGTCGAACTACCAGGCGCTGGTCGTCGACTCCGGCTACATCAAGGCCGACGAACTGAAGTAATCCCGGTTACAAAGTCAGGGGGTCCTGCGCAACGCAGGGCCCCTTTTCGTTCACCAGCGAGCCCGGTATTGTCACCGACCTCGCCGGCAATGTTTGCCGAGCTCTCAAGGAGCGGTAGTCCCCATGGCCCCGACGATTTTGGAGATGCGCGACATCACCAAGACGTTTCCCGGCGTGAAGGCGCTGTCGAACGTCAACCTCAGCGTCGAGGAAGGCGAGATCCACGCCGTGGTCGGCGAAAACGGCGCCGGCAAGTCGACGCTGATGAAGGTGCTGTCGGGCGTCTATCCCTCCGGCACCTATGACGGCCAGATCATCTTCCAAGGCCAGGAATGCCAGTTCAAGGGCATCCAGGACAGCGAACACAAGGGTATCGTCATCATCCACCAGGAGCTAGCGCTGGTGCCGATGCTGTCGATCGCCGAAAACATCTTCCTCGGCAACGAGCACGCGAAATTCGGCGTCATCGACTGGGACGCCAACGAGGAGCGCACCAGTGCGCTGTTGAAGAAGGTGGGCCTCAAGGAGGACCCCAAGACGCTGATCACCAATATCGGCGTCGGCAAGCAGCAGCTGGTCGAGATTGCCAAGGCGCTGAGCAAGGAGGTCAAGCTCCTGATCCTCGACGAGCCTACGGCATCGCTCAGCGAAAAGGACAGCCAGGCGCTGCTTGACCTGCTGCTCGAATTCAAGCGGCAAGGCATGACCTCGATCCTGATCTCGCACAAGCTCAACGAGATCAACCGGGTCGCCGACAAGGTGACGGTGATCCGTGACGGGCGCACCATCGAGACGCTGGCCAAGAAGGACATCTCCGAAGACCGCATCATCACCTCGATGGTCGGCCGTTCCCTCGACGACCGCTATCCGCCGCGCGAGCCTGATATCGGCGAGATCGTGTTCGAGGTGAAGAACTGGTCGGTCTATCACCCGCTCCATGCCGAGCGGCAGGTGATCAAGGGTATCGACATCAATGTGCGCAAGGGCGAAGTGGTGGGCATTGCCGGGCTGATGGGCGCCGGCCGCACCGAATTCGCCATGAGCCTGTTCGGCCGCTCCTACGGCCGCCGCATCACAGGCGAGGTGCTGCTCAAGGGCAAGCCGATCGATGTGTCCTCGGTAAGCAAGGCGGTCCAACACGGCATCGCCTACGTCACCGAGGATCGCAAGACCTACGGGCTCAACCTCATCGACCATATCAAGCACAACATCACGCTGGCCAATCTCGGCGGCGTGGCCCGCCACAGCGTGATCGACGACATGCGCGAGCTCGCCGTTGCCAACGACTATCGCAAGAAGACCAATATCCGCGCTTCCAGCGTCTATCAGTTGACCGGCAATCTTTCCGGCGGCAACCAGCAGAAGGTGGTGCTGTCGAAATGGCTGTTCGCCGACCCGGACGTGCTGATCCTCGACGAGCCGACACGCGGCATCGATGTCGGCGCCAAGTACGAAATCTACACGATCATCGCGCGACTCGCCTCGGAGGGTAAGGCGATCGTGGTCATCTCGTCGGAAATGCCGGAATTGCTCGGCATCACCGACCGCATCTACGTCATGAACGAAGGGCGCATCGTGGGCGAAATGCCCGCCGCAGAAGCAAGCCAGGAAAAAATAATGCGCGCCATCGTTCGTGGAGAAGGAAAAGCAGCATGAGCACCGAAAGCGCCCCCGCCCCGCACGGCAATGTCGCCGAAGAGCAGCGTCCACGCATCGCCGTCTCGGCGCTGGCGACGAACCTGCGCGAATACGGCCTGATCATCGCGCTGATCGTCATCATGCTGTTCTTCCAGTTCACCACGTCGGGAACGCTGTTCAAGCCGGTGAACCTGAGCAACCTGGTGCAGCAGAACTCGTTCATCATCGTGATGGCGCTGGGCATGCTGCTGGTGATCGTTTCCGGCTATATCGACCTCAGCGTCGGATCGGTCGCCGGTTTCATCGGCGCGCTGGCGGCAAACATGATGGTCATCTGGCAACTTGGACCGCTCAGCAATCCGCTGGTGGTTTCGATCATCTGCCTCGTCGTGGGCGGCCTGATCGGGGCGGCGCAAGGCTACTGGATCGCCTATCACAGAATACCGAGCTTCATCGTGACACTGGCCGGCATGCTGATCTTCCGCGGCATCTGCCAGGCGCTGCTCGGCGGCGGATCCTCGGTCGGTCCGCTTCCCGACGACTTCAAAATGCTCAGCTCGGGCTTCATCCCGGATGTCATCGGCCCGCTGACGCTGATCCCGCCGACGGTGAACGCGGCCGGCAAGACCATCATGGGCAGCGGCCTGACGCTGCACATGACGACGATCGTGCTGGGCCTGATCGCCGTGCTGGCCTATGCCTATTTCGGGGTGAGGACGCGTCGCAAGCGCGAACGCCATGGCTATGAGGCCGAGCCCTTTGCCCTGTTCGTCGTCAAGACGCTGGTCGCCAGCGCCCTGGCGCTGTTCCTGGTCTATGAGTTCGCCAGCTACAGAGGCCTGCCGGTCGTGCTGCTCGTCATGGGCGTGCTGATCTCGCTGTTCGTCTTCGTCACCAAGCGCATGACCATCGGCCGCCGTATCTACGCCATGGGCGGCAATGCCAAGGCCGCGCAGCTGTCAGGCATCAACACCGAGCGGCTGACGCTGATGGTGTTCATCAATATGGGCGTGCTGTCGGCGCTCGGCGGCCTGATCATCGCGGCGCGACTGGGACAGGCGGTGCCGGCCGCGGGCCTCGGCAGCGAGCTCGACGTCATCGCCGCCGTCTTCATCGGCGGCGCCTCGGCGATGGGCGGCGTCGGTCAGGTCATCGGCGCGGTGGTCGGCGGCTTCATCATGGGCGTGATGAACAACGGCATGTCGATCATGGGCGTCAATGTCGACTGGCAGCAGGTGGTCAAAGGCCTGGTGCTGCTCGGCGCCGTGATCTTCGACGTCTACAACAAGAACAAGGCTTGAACGGACTTAAGAGCAATTCCAGGAAAAGTGTGAAACGGTTTTCCGCCCGGAATTGCGCCAAGACAATGAGTTAGAGCGGTTCGCCGTTTCCGTGAAACGGTGAACTGCTCTGGTCGAGGAAAGCAGGAGGCATACGATCGCGACGCTGCCGGCAACCCGCCGGTAACAGAAGTCCCTGAGGGACCAGGCCCGCGAGCGCAATCCGAACTGAGAATTTAAACCGTGGCATGGACGAGGTCCCGGCCGCGCTGAGCAAGGTTTGCCGTTTTGGCAGCCCTGCCAAGGCAAATGAGAGAGGATTCATCATGCTGATCTCCCAGATCCTTGACGACGCCGAGACCATCCGCGTCGTCGCCCGCAATGGCGGCAAGACCCGGATCATCAATGGCGCCCGCAGCGTCTATTCGCTGGCGATGGAGGCCGCCCGCACCGGCGTCGGCCTCGTCGCGCTGATCGAACGCAAGGGGCTTGGCGAGACGGTCGATCTCGAGGCCGCTTACAAGAAGGGGCGGCTGCTGTCGCCGATCAATCACCCCGATCCGGCGCATCTGCACCTGACCGGCACCGGGCTGACGCATCTCGGCTCCGCCGCGACGCGCGATTCCATGCACAAGAAGCTGAGCGCCGACGGCGAGGAGCAGCTCACCGATTCCATGAAGATGTTCCGCATGGGGCTGGAGGGCGGCAAGCCGGCGAAAGGCCAGATCGGCGTGCAGCCGGAATGGTTCTACAAAGGCAACGGCACGATGGCGGTGGCACCAGGCGCCGCACTCCTGTCACCGGCCTTTGCCAAGGACGCCGGCGAAGAGCCCGAAGTCGCCGGCATCTATGTCATCGGCGACGACGGCGCACCTTTCCGCGTCGGCTTCACGCTGTCGAACGAGTTTTCCGACCACGTCACCGAGCGCGTGAACTATCTGTTCCTCGCGCATTCCAAGCTGCGCAACGCCTCGTTCGGGCCGGAGATCCTGATCGGCGACCTGCCGTCCGACATCCGCGGCACCTCGCGCATCGTGCGCGACAGCGAGGTGCTGTGGGAAAAGCCGTTCCTGTCCGGCGAAGCGAACATGTCGCACACCATCGCCAATCTCGAACATCATCATTTCAAATACGCGGCTTTTCGCCAGCCGGGTGACGTGCATGTGCACATGTTCGGCACGGCGACGCTGTCCTTCGCCGACGGCATCACGACCGAGGCCGGCGATGTCTTCGAGATCGAGGCCGGGGATTTCGGCCTGCCGCTGCGCAACCCGCTCGAGATCGAGCAGCCGGTGAAGGTGGCTGTGAAGGCGCTTTGAGAGCGCGCCTTTTCCTTCTCCCCAAGTGGGAGGTGGATCGGCGCGTTGGCGCCGAGACGGATGAGGGGTGTTCCAGCGGAGTGAAACGTTGGCGTTCCCTGGAACACCCCTCATCCGTCGCCTCCGGCGACACCTTCTCCCATAAGGGGAGAAGGAAAAAGGCGCCTCTGCCTCAATAAATATCGAAGTCGAAATACTTGGCCTGGATCTTCTTGTAGGTGCCGTCGGCAACGATCGCGTCGATGGCCGCGTTGAGCTTGTCGCGCAGGGCCGTGTCGTCCAGGCGCACGGCGATGCCGGCCTGGGTCTCGGTGCCCTTGACGTCGCCGACCAGCTTGCAGCAGCCGTCGCTTGCCTTCTTCAGCCAATCCATCAGCACGAACTTGTCCGAGATCACGGCGTCAAGACGACCGTTGGTCAGGTCGGTGATCGCCTCTTCCTGGGTGGGATAGAGTTTGGCCTCCGCGCCCGCCTTGCCATATTCATTCTGGGCATAGTCGGCCTGCGTGGTCGAAGCCTGGGCACCGACCGTCTTGCCGGCAAGGGCCGCCGGTTCGGTCGAGGTGAGATCGGTGTCCTTCGGCGCCACCAGAGCCAGCGGTGTCGTATAATATTTGTTGGTGAAGGCGACCTGCTTCTTGCGCTCCTCGGTGATGCTCATCGAGGCGATGATGGCGTCGAATTTCTTGGCCTGCAAAGCGGGAATGATGCCGTCCCAGTCCTGGGTAACGATCTCGCATTCGACCTTCATCTGCGCGCACAGCGCATTGGCGATGTCGATGTCGAAGCCTTCGACCTTGCCGTCGGCGGTAATGGTGTTGAACGGCGGATAGGCGCCCTCGGTGCCGATCTTGATTTTCTCCGCCGCCTGCACCGACAGAGAGCCGGCCAGTGTTGCCAGCATGGCAGCGCCCGCCGCCGATATGACCCATTTCGAAAATCGCATTTTCTTGGTTCCCCTTGAACGCCGCCAGCTTGACGGGCGGCAAGGCAGCCAAGCATGGCGAGCCGGTACAGGCAAGTATTTTGCCTTGGGGCAATGAGGGTCAGCGCGCGGCGCGGAAATGCTTGGACAGCTTCAGGCCCTGCGCCTGGTAGTTGGAGCCGAGATCGGTGCCGTAGAGCGCCTGCGGCCGCTTCAGCATATGCTCGTAGACCAGCCGGCCGACGATCTGGCCGTGGTCGAGGATGAACGGCACTTCATGGCTGCGCACTTCCAGCACCGCCCGGCTGCCGGTGCCGCCGGATCCGGAATGGCCGAAGCCCGGATCGAAGAAGCCGGCATAATGGACGCGGAATTCGCCGACCAGCGGATCGAAGGGCGTCATCTCGGCGGCGTAGAGCGGCGGCACATGCACCGCCTCCTGGCTGACGAGGATGTAGAATTCATCGGGGTCGAGCACCAGTTCGCCGGCGCCGCTCTTGTGGATCGGTTCCCAGAAGTCGACGACTTCCTGGGCCGCGCGCTTGTCGACATCGACGAGGCCGGTGTGATGCTTGCCGCGATAGCCGACCAAGCCGCTTTGATCGCCGTTGAGGTCGATCGACAGCGCGATGCCGCCGCCGGAAATGTTCGGCGGCTCGGTGGCGACCAGCATCTGCGTGCGATGCAGGTCGTGCAACTCGGCTTCCGAGAGCAGCGCATTGCCGATGCGGAAACGGATCTGCGACAGGCGCGACCCGGTGCGGACGACGATCGGGAAGGTGCGCGGGCTGACTTCCAGAAAGAGCGGGCCATGATAGCCGGCGGCGATCTTGTCGAACTCGTGGCCGCGATCGGTCATGACGCGGGTGAAGATGTCGAGCCGCCCGGTCGAACTCTTCGGATTGGCCGAGGCTGAAATGTCCGCCGGCAGCGCCAGGCTTTCAAGCAGGGGCACGATGTAGACGCAGCCGGTCTCCAGCACCGCGCCCTCGGCCAGATTGATCTCGTGCAGCTGCAGCCGGTCGAGCTTTTCCGAGACCTTGTGATTGGGGCCGGGCAGGAAGGAGGCGCGCACCCGCCAGGCCTTGTCGCCGAGCCTGAGATCGAGGCTGGCCGGCTGGATCTGGTCGGTGTCGAGCGCACGCGCCGACTTCAGCGCGCCGGACTGGAACAGCGCCGATATGTCCTGGTCGGGAAGAATGCCTGTCTGCCGCAAGGCTCCACTCCTGCTTGGTACAAACCTCTTAATGAAGCCGGCAATTGACGCAAGCGCGGTGCGGGTCTAAAGGGTCGTTATCCCGTGGTGATTTGGCCGGTCGGCTTGCAGCCACGTTAAACAAGTCGCTAAAGGACCGTCGGGCCGCAAGGCCGTATGGACCGGTTGCGACTTTCGCGGCCGGTTTTTTTGTGTCTGGAAGAAAAGCGATGAGCACCAAGAAGCGCAACTGGAAGCCTCAGACGGCACTCGTGCACAGCGGAACGCTGCGTTCCGGTTTCGGCGAAACGTCAGAAGCGATCTATCTCACCCAAGGCTATGTCTACGAAACGGCGCAAGCCGCCGAAGCCCGTTTCAAGGGCGAAGAGCCGGGTTTCATCTATTCGCGCTACGCCAATCCGACCGTCGACATGTTCGAGAAGCGCATGTGCGCGCTGGAAGGTGCCGAAGACGCGCGCGCCACCGCGTCGGGCATGGCCGCGGTGACGGCCGCCCTTCTGTGCAGCGCCAAGGCCGGCGACCATATCGTGGCGGCGCGTGCGCTGTTCGGCTCCTGCCGCTGGGTGGTCGAGACGCTGGCGCCGAGATACGGCATCGAGGCGACGCTGGTCGACGGCACCGACATCGCCAACTGGGAAAAGGCGGTCAAGCCGAACACCAAGCTGTTCTTCCTGGAAAGCCCGACCAATCCGACGCTGGAAGTGGTCGATATCGCCGCTGTCGCTTCGCTTGCCAATTCGATCGGCGCCAGGCTGATCGTCGACAATGTCTTCGCCACGCCCCTGCAGCAGAAGCCCTTGCAGCTCGGCGCCCATATCGTCGTCTATTCGGCGACCAAGCACATAGACGGCCAAGGGCGCTGTCTCGGCGGCGTCATCCTGTCGGACAAGAAGTGGATCGACGAGAACCTGCACGATTATTTCCGCCATACCGGCCCAAGCCTTTCGCCTTTCAACGCCTGGACGCTGCTGAAGGGCCTGGAAACGCTGCCGCTGCGCGTACGCCAGCAGACGGAAAGTGCCGGCCGGATCGCCGATTTTCTGGCCGAACGGCCGGAAATCGCGCGCGTCATCTATCCCGGCCGCGCCGACCATCCGCAGGCCGACATCGTCAAGAAGCAGATGTCGGGCGGCTCGACGCTGATCTGCCTGGACGTCAAGGGCGGCAAGCAGGCGGCCTTCGCCTTGCAGAACGCGCTCGACATCGTCCTGATCTCCAACAATCTCGGTGACGCC
Source organism: Mesorhizobium sp. M7A.F.Ca.US.005.03.1.1 (assembly GCF_003997975.1). Classification (NCBI taxonomy): domain Bacteria; kingdom Pseudomonadati; phylum Pseudomonadota; class Alphaproteobacteria; order Hyphomicrobiales; family Phyllobacteriaceae; genus Mesorhizobium; species Mesorhizobium sp. M7A.F.Ca.US.005.03.1.1. The sequence goes on along the minus strand of NZ_RZRO01000010.1, from coordinate 51,814 downwards.
AAGAGCCTGATCACCCACCCGGCGACGACGACGCACAAGAATCTCAGCGACGAGGCGCGCGCCGAGCTCGGCATCGGGCCGGGCACGCTCAGGCTGTCGGTTGGCCTGGAGGATGCCGACGATCTGCTCGAGGACATCGCGCAGGCGCTGAAGGCCAGGTAGGAGGCCTTCAGGCGCCGGACGGCGTCTCTTCCAGCTCGGCCGTCTTGGTACCGATGGTCATCGCATTGCCGCGCCAGTCGATGGCGCCGCCGAGCCAACCGCGCGCCCACATCGCCGGCAGGATCAGGTCGCGCGCCATGATCGCGGCGACCATGCGTGGCGACAGGTACCAGCCCTTGGACCAGGCCAGGGCGCACTCCGGAAGATAGAAGGCCGCCAGCACGGCAAGGGCGGTTGCCCAGAGGCTGAAGCCGGCGCTTGCCGCTGCAATCAGCGCAAGCACCAGCGGCACCACGGCGCCGGTCAGGATTTCGGGTGCGAAGAACAGCGGGAAAGTGACGCGGCGCAGGCGCGCCCAACGGGCCTGACGCGACCAGATCTCGTCAAACGAGCGCCGGCCAAGCGGCTGCTCGAAGGGGGCGGCGACGAGATTGACGCGCAGGCCGAGACTGTTCACCAGCTTGGTCGCAGCGGCATCCTCGGCGATCTCGGCGGCCAGCGCGCGGATGCCGCCCTTGGCGTCGAGCATCGGCTTGTTCCAGAGCATGCTCTTGCCCTGGGCAAAGCCGAGGCCGAGCGCCTCACCGGCATATTGCCAGCGCGCCTGCAGCGTGTTGAGGAAAGCGCATTCGACCTCGGCCCAGAAGCCGGCCGGCCGCGAGCCGATCGGCGTCGAGCAGACAAGGCCGGTGCCGGGCCGCCAGGCAGCCATCAGGTGCTGGATGTAGTCCCTCGGCATCAGCACGTTGGAATCGGCCAGGACGACCCAGTCGTGCCGCGCCGCTTCCCAGCCCTTGACGCAATTGTTGAGTTTCGGATTGGCGCTGATGCGGTCGTCGCCGACAAGCAGCCGGGCCGGCACTTTCGGAAACCGGACGATCGTCCTGTTTATCAATTTGACCACCGGATCGTCGGCATGGGCGACGCAGAAAATCAGCTCATAGCGCGGCCAGTCGAGCGAGAAGGCGCGTTCCAGCGTCTCCTGCGTGAACGGCTCGACGCCGCGCGACGGCACGACGATCGACACTGGCCGCGGCTTGCCGGCCGGCGGCGCAATGGTGCGACGCCGTCTCAGACGCGACGCGGCGAGCACGATGCTGGCGAGATTCGAGAGGATGAGGACGGTTGAAAGCGTGGCGGCTATGAGAGTGAGTTGCATCGAGGTCCGGTCACTCCAGGAAAACCGGTCCGCAAGATGGCCGGTTTCAACAGTTCAGCAGAGCGCCCGAGTCGCGCGTCACCAGTCCGCGCACACCATCATTGTCATATGTCACTTAAATGACATTCTTTGTCGGCACCTGCCCGCGAGGCCGGCCAGAGGAGGCTTCGATCGGTTGACCTAACCGCACGGAGCGCCGAAAGTTCCGCTGGAACCGTTTTTTGGAGCCGCTTATGTATAGCGCCGTCACGCGCAACATCGAAGTGCAGGTCAGGCCGTTCTATCTGGAGGACCGTTCGGATCCCTCGGAGAACCGCTATGTCTGGGGCTATCAGATAACGATCGACAATCAGTCGGACGATTTCGTGCAGCTTCTGTCGCGATATTGGCACATCACCGACGGCACCGGCCGGGTCGAGGAAGTGCGCGGCCCCGGCGTGGTCGGCGACCAGCCCGAACTCAATCCCGGCGACAGCTACCAGTACACATCCGGTTGCCCGCTCTCGACACCGTCCGGCATCATGGTCGGGCATTACACGATGCGCAACAAGCGGGGCGAGACGTTCGACATCGCCATTCCGGCGTTTTCGCTGGACTTGCCGGGGACGCGGCGGACGGTGAATTGATTTCGCCTCACCGGCCGCGGAGCGACCGGTGAGGCGTGGTTTCTACTCTACTGGGCCGCGAATTCCGCCGGGTCGAAATCATATTGCTTCGAACAGAATTCGCAGGCGACGTGGATGCCGCCGTCTTCGGTGCTGTCCTTGATCTCCTGGGCGGAAAAACCCTCGAGGATGCCGCGGATCTTGTCCCTGGAGCACGAGCACTGGTCGGCGACCGGAACACCGCCGAAGACGCGCACGCCATGCTCGTGGAACAGCCTGTAGAGCAGCCGCTCGGCGCCGATCGTCGGGTCGATCAGTTCGGTCGGCTCGATGGTGCCGAGCAGAGCCAGCAACTCCTGCCAGGAATTGTCGACCGGATCGTGGATCTCCTCACGCGGATCGCCATCGCCGCCCGGCAGGTCCGGGACGCGCATGCGCTCGGGCGACTGCGGCAGGAACTGCGCCAGGATACCGCCGGCGCGCCATTGCTCGCGGGCGCCGCCGGGACCGGGCGTCAAAAGCTTGGCCACCGACAGCCTGATATCCGTCGGGATCTGCTCCGACTGACGGAAATAGGTGCGTGCCGCGTCTTCCAGGGTCTCGCCATCGAGCTGGACGATACCCTGATAGCGCTGCGTATGGGCGCCCTGGTCGATGGTCAGCGCCAGCACGCCACTGCCGAGCAGCGTCTGCTGGGAGGTTTCGCCCGCCGCGACCAGCGCTTCCAGCCGGTCGGCATCGAAACGCGCATAGGCGCGCAGCGCCGAGGGCGTGGAAAAATCCGCAACCAGCATGTCGACGGGCCCGTCGGTGCGGGTCTGCAGGATGAACTTGCCCTCGAACTTCAGCGAAGTGCCGAGCAGCACGGTCAGCACACAGGCCTCCGCCAGCAGGCGGGCGACCGGCTCGGGATAATCGTGGCGGCTGAGGATGGCGTCCAGCATTGGCCCGAGTTGGACCGTGCGGCCGCGCACGTCGAGAGGGCCGACCTCGAACGGCACGACGTGATCGTCGCCGGCATAGCCGAATTCACCGAGTTTGGGGTGATGTTCAGTCACTTGATAGGTTTCCAACATGACAAAGCTCCAGGGCGCGGCCATGCCGCCCTCCGGGGCGCATGCGTCGAAACGCGCTTGATTTGCGTGATGCGGCGCAAATAGGCATCACACGCCCGCAGATCAAGCTCCCAGGGATCAAGCGCCCAGACACCTCAAGCGCCTAGACACCAGGCAAGCACGGCCTTCTGGGCATGGAGCCGGTTCTCGGCTTCGTCGAAGACCACCGAATGCGGTCCGTCGATAACCTCGTCTGTCACTTCCTCGCCGCGATGCGCCGGCAGGCAATGCATGAACAGCGCGTCCGGCTTGGCTCTCGCCATCAGCTTGGCATTGACCTGGTAGGGCGAGAACACATTGTGGCCGCGGGCGCGATGCTCCTGGCCCATCGACACCCAGCAATCGGTGACGATGCAGTCGGCCTGGTCGACGGCTTCCTCGGGCGAGCGGGTGAAGTGCAGCTTGCCGCCATGCGCCTGCGACCAATCGATATGCTTCTGCGCCGGCTCGCTGCCTTCGGGAACGGCGACGTTGAGGTTGAAGCGGAACCGGGCCGAGGCCTCGAGCAGGGAATGCAGCACATTGTTGCCGTCGCCGGTCCAGGCGATGGTCTTGCCGGCTACCGGACCGCGATGTTCCTCGAAGGTCATGATATCGGCCATCAGCTGGCAGGGATGGGTATCGTCGGTCAGTCCGTTGATCACCGGCACGGTGGCGTTCTCGGTCAATTCCAGCAGCCGCTCATGCGAGGTGGTGCGGATCATGATCGCATCGACATAGCGCGACAGCACCTTGGCGGTGTCGGCGATGGTCTCGGAACGGCCGAGCTGCATCTCGGTGCCGGTCAGCATGATGGTCTCGCCGCCGAGCTGCCGCATGCCGACGTCGAAGGAGACGCGCGTGCGCGTCGACGGCTTGTCGAAGATCATCGCCAGCACCTTGCCTTCGAGCGGTTTGGTGCGCTCGCCGGCCTTGAGCCGCGCCTTTCGCACCACCGCGTCGTCCAGCATCAAGCGCAGGTCGCCTTCGGAAACGGTGGAAAGATCGGTGAAATGGCGAACTGACATCAGCAATGATTCCGGGATTACTTCGCCGCGGCGGAAGCGATCGCCTCCGCCAGGCCCTTGGCGCCGGCGCGGATGCGGTTGAGCGCGTCATGGATCTCGGCGTCGGTGACGGTGAGCGGCGGCAACAGGCGAATGACGTTGTCGCCGGCCGGAACCGTCAACAGGTGCTGGTCGCGCAAGGCCATGTTCACCTTGGTGTTGGGCATGGCGCATTTGAGGCCGAGCATCAGCCCGGCACCCCTGATGTCCTCGATGATTTCGGGAAACTCGTCGGCGACCGACGCCAGACCCTGCTTCATCAGCAGCGCCTTGCGCTGGACATCTTCGAGGAAGCCGTCTTCCAGCACGACATCGAGCACGGCGTTGCCGACCGCCATGGCAAGCGGGTTGCCGCCGAACGTGGTGCCATGCACGCCGGCGGTCATGCCGACCGCCGCTTCATCCGTGGCAAGGCAGGCGCCCATCGGGAAGCCGCCGCCGATACCCTTGGCAATCGCCATGATGTCGGGCGTTACACCCGACCATTCATGTGCGAACAGCTTGCCGGTGCGGCCGATGCCGCACTGGACCTCGTCGTAGATCAACAGCAGGCCGTGCTGCTCGCACAATTGCCTGAGCCGCTTCAGCGACTGCGTCGGCACCGGGCGGATACCGCCCTCGCCCTGCACCGGCTCGATCAGGATCGCGGCCGTCTCCGGCGTGATCGCCTTTTCGGCGGCGTCAATGTCGTCGAAGCCGACCTGGTCGAAACCTTCGACCTTGGGGCCGAAGCCCTCGAGATACTTGTACTGGCCGCCAGCCGCGATGGTCGCCAGCGTGCGGCCATGGAAGGCGCCTTCGAAGGTGATGATGCGGAAGCGCTCGGGATGGCCTTTGACGAAATGGTAGCGCCGCGCCGTCTTGATCGCGCATTCCAGCGCCTCGGCGCCGGAATTGGTGAAGAACACCTTGTCGGCGAAGGTGGCGTCGGCCAGCCGTTCGCCAAGCCGGCTCTGCCCGGGGATCTCGTAGAGGTTGGAGACATGCCACAGCTTGGCTGCCTGCTCGGTGAGTGCGGCGACCAGGTGCGGGTGGCTGTGGCCCAGCGAATTGACGGCGATGCCGCCGGCGAAATCGAGATATCGCTCGCCCTTGTCGGTAATCAGCCATGTGCCTTCCCCGTGGTCGAAGGCCAGGGGTGCGCGAGCAAAGGTCTCGTAAAGCGCCGAACCGCTCATTATATGCGTCTCCGGTACCGGAAAATCAAAAAAGCCGCCAAAGCGGCGGCCTGTGCGGCTTATCCTGTTTTTCGGCCATGAAGTCAACGAAAACGTCGCGTAGTGGCGCGCGGCAAGCCCCCCGACGGGACGCCGGCTCATAAGCGACCGGGCAAGTTGGGGAAAACCGAAAAAACCGATTCGTGTTGCACTTGGGACTCTTGTCACCGAGTCAGCGCATAGAGTAGTTGTAGTCGAGAAATAACTAGATTTCGTGCGGCGGACCTAATCACCAGATATATGTGGTGTCTGCCCTGGCAAATGTTGCCGGGTCGGGAGAAGGATTCCGATTGCCGCACGCTTAGAGGAGCGCGGTCTCATGAACTGGACTGACGAGCGGGTAGAACTCTTGAGAAAACTGTGGTCGGAGGGTCTGAGCGCAAGCCAGATTGCTGCGCAGCTTGGAGGGGTCAGCCGCAATGCGGTCATCGGGAAGGTGCATCGGCTGAAACTGTCGGGCCGCGGTCGCTCGACCGCCACGCCGGCACGCCAGAAGAAGGCAGCGCAAGGATCGACCGTCCAGAAATCGGTATCACGCGCCGTAACCACGGCACGCCATGTCACGACATCGGTCGGCGCCACTGCTTTGCAGACGCAGTTCGACGCCGAACCCGTGGCACGCCATTACATCCGCCCGGTCGAAAATGTCGTGCTGCCGATCTCGCGGCATCTGCAGCTGGTCGAGCTGACCGAGCGGACCTGCAAATGGCCGAACGGCGATCCGCTTTCAGAGGACTTCCATTTCTGCGGCAACGATGCCGCCGAAACCGGTCCCTACTGCAAGTACCACGCCCGCGTGGCATTCCAGCCGGCATCGGAGCGGCGGCGGAGCAGGTAGATAAGGGAATAGGGGAGTAAGGCAGTAGGGCAGTATGTGCGCGGAAAGTCGCGCTCACGAAATGCCACCCTACTGCCCTACTGCCCTACTGCCCTACTGCCCTACTGCCCTACTGCCCTACTGCCCTACTGCCCTACTGCCCTACTGCCCTACTGCCCTACTTCACAACCAGCCATTCTTCCTGAACCGCCAATACAGAAACGCGCAGATCAGCGCGATCGTGGCCAGAACCACCGGATAGCCGTATTCCATCTTCAGTTCCGGCATGTCGCTGAAGTTCATGCCGTAAATGCCGGCGAGCGCCGTCGGCACCGCCAGGATTGCGGCCCAGGAGGCGAGCTTCTTGGTGTTGGCCGTTTCCTGACTCTGGCCGACCAGCAAGCTCGCCTCGAAAGCAAATGCCAGCACCTCGCGCAGGCTGTCGATCTTCTCCTGAACGGTGCGGATGTGATCGGTGACGTCGCGGAACAGCGGATACATGGCGGTGTGGATCTGCGGCAGCTCGGCGCTGGTCAGCCTTCGGCAGACTTCGACCAGCGGAAGCGCGGCATTGCGCAGGCGCAGGAGATCGCGGCGCAGCATATAGAGCCGCTCTATGTCGGGAGCGGTCATCGGCTTCAGCAGAACCTTGTCCTCGATCGCCTCGACCTCGTCCTCGATCTGCTCGAGCACCGGCATGTAATTGTCGACGATGAAATCGAGGATGGCATAGAGGACGAAATCCTCGCCCTTGGCCAGCGAGTGCGGGCAGCTTTCCCAGTGCTGACGAACGGCGGCATAGGACGTCGAGGGACCGTGCCTGACGCTGACTATGTAGCCTGAGCCGACGAACAAATGGGTCTCGCCGAAGGTGACCCGGCCCTCGATCAGCTGCGCGGTGCGGGCGACGATGAACAAGGCGTCGCCATATTGCTCGATCTTCGGCCGCTGGTGCGGGTGCTCGGCATCCTCGATCGCCAGCTCATGCAGGTGAAACTGCGCCTGGACGCGCAGCAACAGGTTACGGTCGGGCTCCAACAGGCCGATCCAGACGACGTGACCGGATTTTTTTGCCCATTCGCCGGCTTCCTCGATGGGAATGTCGGCGATGCGGCGCCCCGCGGTGTAAACGCCGCAAGCGATAATGCCGGATATCGGCGCAGGCGCCGGGGTCAGGTTCCGAACATTTTCCATCACGACCTCCCGGAGCAAATCCACGGACGAGGATAGAGGCAAAGCCCGGAAAGCTTATCGTAAATCGGGTGACGGTTCGAGAGGCGGCGTTCACTTCACCGGCTGCGTCTCGGAAAGGCTGATTTTGTCGGTCTTGTCGCCCTTGGGCCGCTCAGCCGGCAACTGATCACCGGTGACGATGTAGTAGATGGTCTCGGCTATGTTGGTGGCGTGATCACCGATACGCTCGATGTTCTTGGCGCAAAACAGCAGATGCGTGCAGGGCGTGATGTTGCGCGGATCTTCCATCATGTAGGTCAGCAATTCGCGAAACAGCGATGTGTACATGGCGTCGATCTGGTCGTCACGATCGCGCACGAAGCCGATTTTCTCCACCGAACGGGACGCGTAGACGTCGAGCACTTCCTTGAGCTGGGTCAATGCCAGGTTGGACAGAGCCTCGAGGCCGCGGAACAGGCTGGTCGGCTGGCGTCCGTCGGTGACGGCGACCACCCGCTTGGCAACGTTCTTGGCGAGATCGCCAACCCGTTCGAGGTCGGCGGAGATGCGGATGGTCCCGACGATCTCGCGCAAATCCGCCGCCATCGGCTGACGCTTGGCAATGATGATGATCGCCTTGTCGTCGATTTCGCGCTGGCCCTCGTCCAGTACGGTATCGTCGCGGATGACCTTCTGGGCAAGGCCCGGGTCGGCATTGACGAGAGCGGTGACCGCCTGTTCGACCATGCGCTCGGCATGGCCACCCATCGCGGCGATGCGCTTCGACAGATATTTCAACTCCTCGTCATAAGCGCTGACGATGTGCACGGACTGCATGGCAAATGCCTTCCCACGGGGTGTTTTGATTTTGAGTCGTTTCCTCGAATCCCCGCTGATACGCTAGCCGGATGACAGAAAAAAGAAACAGTGCCCTTGAATTAGGGCGATATCAGTGCGCCGGCAAATGAACCGAGAATGCCGCGCCGTTGCCGACTTCGGACTTGATCGAAAGCCGGGCGTTGTGGCGCGTCAGGATATGCTTGACGATCGACAGGCCGAGGCCGGTGCCTTTCTGGGTCCGGCTGGTCTCGACATCGACGCGGTAGAAGCGCTCGGTAATGCGCGGAATGTGCTCCTCGGGAATGCCAGGGCCAAAGTCCCTGATCGTGACGTCGATGCCCGGCTCTGATCCGGCCTCGCTATGCGCTATGGATACAACCACGCGCCCACCCGACTGCCCATATTTGCAGGCGTTTTCCAAGAGGTTCTCGAAAACCTGGAAAAGCTCATCGCGATCGCCAGGCACATGAAGCGGTCCATCGGCGTAGCGCCGCTCGATGGCAACGGCGTTTTCGCTGGCCAGCGGTCCGAGCGAGTCGATGACGCTGTCGACGGTCTGACGCAGGTCCACCTCGGTTCCCGGCTTCAGATAGGGTTTCATCTCGAGCCGCGACAGCGACAACAAATCGTCGATCAGACGCGCCATGCGGCCGGTCTGGCTCTGCATGATCTGCAGAAACTGGTCGCGCGCCGCCGCGTCGTTGCGGGCTGGTCCGCGCAGCGTTTCGATAAAGCCGGCGATGGAAGCAAGCGGGGTGCGCAGTTCGTGGCTGGCATTGGCGATGAAGTCGGCGCGCATGCGGTCGATCCTGCGCGTTTCGCTCTGGTCCTTGAACACCAGCACATAGAGATCGGTGGCATGACCGACCGAGGACACGCTCACCCGGTAAGCCCGTTCGACCGGCAGCTTCTCCATGTAGTCGACGACATCGGAGGCGACATCGCCCGATAGCACGCCATCCAGCAGAGCCTGCATTTCCGGCGCCCGGAATTTCAGCGACAGCGACATGCCTGGCGCGATGCCGCCGAAAGCGGCGAAGGCGGCGGCGTTGGCATGGACGATGGTGGCAGCCCGGTCGAAGATGATGAGCGGATCGGCGACGGCGGCGGCCAGATATTCACCCGAGAGCCGCTGCAGGCCGATGGCCTCGATGGCAGCGCCGCTGCCGGTGGATTGGCGCGCGCCGCCGGCCGGCAGTATTGCCGCTGCAAATAGCAACAGCAGCGCCGCGAGGACGATATAGGCTGAAATCCCGGCCAAGGCATAAACGGCGACGACCGCGACGACGCCGGCCGCAAGCAGCCAGCGGCTGTTCCACAGCCGTGCGGCCATGGTTTGCGCGATGCCTCTCTGCTCTGTGTCCAGGTCAGCCATCTGCCCGCGGGCCCGCACCCCATGCCTTCGCACCCGGTCCACGGTGGCGGAAAAACTTCCACTAGACCGTTCCGGAGGCTCCCCATAGCATGAGTCCCGAAGCTGGAAAGGGTTCGTCTCGATGAAAAAAGCCAAGGAAAGTCCCGCCGCGCCAACTTCGGGGCCGCTGAAGATCAGGATCGGCGGCAAGGAGCGGGAGTTCGATATCGAAAACCCCGTGCTTCCCGACTGGGTCGAGGACAACAAGCTGACTGCCGGCGGCTATCCCTACGACAAGAAGATGAAAAGCGATGAGTATGACGAAACGCTCGAGAAGCTGCAGATCGAGTTGGTCAAGGCGCAGGCCTGGCTGCAGTCGACCGGCAAACGGGTGATGGCGCTGTTCGAGGGCCGCGACGCCGCCGGCAAGGGCGGCACGATCTTCGTGGTGCGCCAGTACCTCAATCCGCGCACCGCACGCAACGTGGCGCTGACCAAACCGACCCCGACCGAACTGGGGCAATGGTACTACCAGCGCTATGTCGACCATTTCCCGACTTCAGGCGAATTCGTCACCTTCGACCGCTCCTGGTACAATCGCGCCGGCGTCGAGCCGGTGATGGGTTTCTGCACGCCGCAGCAGCACGAGCAGTTTCTCGACGAGACGCCGCATTTCGAGCGGATGATCTCCAACGAGGGGATTCACTTCTTCAAATTCTGGCTGAACATCGGCCGGGAAACGCAGCTCGAGCGCTTCCACGACCGCCGCTACAGCCCGCTGAAGAGCTGGAAGTTTTCGCCCATCGACGTTGCAGGCATCACCAAGTGGGACGACTACACCAAGGTGCGCGACACAATGTTCGAGCGCACCCACAAGGAATTCGCGCCGTGGATCATCGTACGGGCCAATGACAAACGGCGCGCGCGGCTGGCGGTCATGCGGCGCATCCTGTCGTCTCTGCCCTATGAGGGGCGCGATCTCGAAATCATCGGCAAGGAAGACAAGAAGATCATCGGCGAAGGGCCGTCATTCCTGGGAAAACAGGATTGACGCTTTTTTGCGTCGCGCGGCAAGGAACCGCGCGACGCAATCATGATGCTTAAGCCGCCAGCCTGGCGATACGCTGCAATCGCCGCAGCGTCGTATCATCCTGCAGCGCCTGCTGGAAAAGCGAGATCTCCTGATCGATGCGGTCGCAGAGGGCCTCGGTGTTCCCCTTCAGCAGGCCGCGCGTCTGCAGCAGGGCGGCGACCGGCTTCTTGACGAGCTGTCTTGCCCGACCAAGGGCCGCCTCCTCGACGGTGCCTCCCGGCACGATCTCCGCGACCAGGCCGAGCGCCCTGGCATCTTCGGCGCGAAGCGTGTCGCCGAGGCAGAAGAAGCGGAAGGCACCGGCGTAGCCGAGCTTCTGCGGCGCCAGGATGCTGGTCGCCGCATCCGGCACCAGGCCGAAATCGACGAACGGCACCCTGAACGTGCTCTCATCGGACGCGATCACCATGTCGCAATGGAACAGGATGGTGCAGCCGACACCGACGGCATCGCCATCGACGCAGGCAAGGATGGGCTTTGGAAACGTCGCCAGCGTGCGGAACAGGTCGGTGACGGCGGCGATCAGTTTCTGGTGCTTGGTGGCGTCGAGGAATTCGGAGAAGTCGCCGCCCAGACAGAAACAGCCTGCCAGGCCGCGCAAGACGACGACGCGAACCTCCTCATTGTCGGCTGCTTCATGGAAGGTCCTTGCCAGGCTTTCATAGGCCCTCCTGTCCAGCACCGGCCGGCCGTCACTCGACGACACGGTGACCACCAGCGTGTGGTTGCGAAGTTCAGGTTGCGGATGTGTGCTCATGACTGTCTCCGATCTCATGACGCACGCCTTTGCCCGAGCATGTCGGGATATCCCCTGGCCAGCACGGGAGCAAAATGATTGCGGCGCGACCGCACCACATCGAGTGTGTGCTCGTTGAAGGTCAGCAAGGTGGCGACCACCTGCTGGTTGCCATAGGTGCGCTGATAGCCAAGCGGGGTCGCCAGGAAATGCAGTTGCAAGGCGCGCAGCACCCACATCGGCTCGAACTCGATGATCACCTTGTCGACGCCGCGCTTCAGCCCCCACTCGACGAAACCGGCAATCAGTTCGGTGCCGACGGTCGAAACGCCGCGACGACCATCGCGAAAACCGGGAGCCACCGCATAGCGGGTCAATTCCCAGATGTTTGGACCCGACGGCGGCGTTCCTTCGGAAAGATCGGTCAAGACCTCGGTCAGCAGATGTGGCCGCGTCGTCGGCAACATCCTCTGATAACCCGCCACTTCACCGCCCCTGATGACGATCTGATGGACCGCCTCGTCGTGATCGAACTGGTCGAGTTCGAGCCCATCGGGGCGCCTGAGGTCATCCCACCCCATCTCCTCGACGAATATCTTGTAGCGCAAACGATGGACGGCCTCCCAAAGGTCGGGACGTTCCATCAATTCCTGGGTTGTAAGGGAAAAAAGCATTCCGCCGTCTCCTGCGTTCAGAGGAAGATACGGCCGTGCTTTGATGAGAAAATTGCGTGATCGCGTAGGCAAGGATTTCAGGTCGGCACGGCCGACCTAACTAATGTAGCCGCGCCGTATCGCTTCCGCGACGGCCTGCACCCTGTTGACGGCACCTAGTTTGCTTTTGGCGTTAAGAAGATGTTTCTCCGAGGTGTGTTCGGAAATGCCGAGGATTTGCGAAATCTCCCATTCGGACTTGCCGACGGCGGCCCATTGCAGGCATTCGCGCTCGCGCGGCGTCAGCACGATATGATCGATGGTCTTGTTCGCCATGGTGTGGAGTTGCATGGCGCGGCCAACCGCGTAGGTCGAGACCAGCGACACCTGGCCGAATTCGGCGGCGGACAATTCCACGGCCTCGCCGCCCAGCGACACCATGACGATCTGGCCGTCGAGCGTGATCAGCGGAAAGGCCAACCCATCGCGCAGTTTGAAGGCGCCGGCATCGCCCATCACCTCGCCGCTGCTCTTGTCTATGCGGATGCCTTGGGACGCTTCGTGCCACTGGAAGGGCGCCTGCAACTGTTTCATATGGCTGACGACCGGGTCATGATCGACATAGTTGCGCGCGACATAGCGCTCCAGCCACTCGCCAGGCCAATCGCAGAGAAGCACATGCTGCTTTTGCTGGCCGGCCGGCGTGCCTGGCTGCGGGACGGTTCCCGCCATCAGTGCGGTGAGACCGAAATCCGATGTTATGCCCAGCAGCCTTTCGCAGACCGCCGCCGCCGTTGCGGCGTGCTGCAGTTGGTCTATGTATTCCAGCGTGCGATCGAACTGACCCATCGCAACATCAACCCCATGTTGCCTTGTGCATTGCGGCCAATGATGCGTGCCTGATCTACACTTCGCCACCGACCACGGATTGCAAATCGCATACTTATTTTGTGGCTCCCTCTCATCGAGGCGACCGAAGCTGATTTGCAAACCGGCTAAATCATATCCTGAAATCGGCGTGTTGAAATCAAAAACCATTGTGCCTGTACCATTTTCGTACCAAAACCGGTGCGAGCACGACTGTGGCGGAGTTTTATCTTGGCGTTCCGGTGGAGGTCCTTCGCCTTTGCGATGCTGATCGGGTTGCTGTCGTTCGCCGACGGTGCGCGCGCCGCGGCGCCTCAGGTTCCGGTGCTGTGGGATGCCAAGGAGCGGCTGCCCAAGCCAGACCTTTCGAAGCTGCCCCGGCTGAGATTCCTCACCACCACGGACTTCCCGCCTTTCAACTTCCTCGACGGTGCGGGAAAGCTGTCCGGCTTCCACATCGATCTGGCACGCGCGATCTGCGCCGAGCTTGGCATTGTCGAAAAATGCCAGATCCAGGCCCTGCCCTGGGCCGAGCTGGAAGGCGCACTGCGGAAAGGCGAAGGCGAGGCGATCATCGCCGGCATCGCCGCCACACCGGAATCGCGCGCGACCTACGCCTTCTCACGCTCCTATCTGCAGTTTCCGGCGCGCTTCATCATGCCGAAGGGCAAGGCGCTGACCGAGCCCGTCTTTGACAAACTGCACGGCAAGCGTGTCGGCGTGATATCAGGCTCGGCGCATGAGCGCATGCTGCGCGACTATTTCAACACGGTCCAGGTCGTCCCTTTCGACAGGCCGGAAGAACTGTATGCCGATCTCAAGGCCGGCAAGGTCGACGCCGCCTTCGGCGACGGCATGCGCCTGGCTTTCTGGCTGGGCGGCTCGGACGCGGCGGGCTGCTGCCGCTTTGCCGGCGGGCCCTATCTGGCGCCCGAATATCTGGGCACTGGCATGGCCATCGCCACCAAGGCGGACAATCCGGCGCTGGCCGCAGCGATCGACTACGCGCTGCAGGAAATTTCAATGAAAGGCACGTTCGCCGAATTTTATCTGCGCTATTTCCCCGTCAGTTTTTTCTAAAGCCAAGGACTTTCAGGTCAGGGTACGCAGCCGCGCCTTGGCCGCGCGGCCGATGGCAGCAACCGTCAGCGTGTCGAGATCGAGCTGACGCCGGATCAGCTGCAGCACCCGCACCTCTTCCATGCGCATTTCGAGGTCGACGGCGGCAACCTCGAAGGCGGCGGCATAGGCGGTGTCGCGCAGCCGCTCGGGCAAGACCTCGGCGACTTCGGCCAGCACGCCCTCCAGCCCATCCTTTTCGTGCAGGCGCTTCTGGCAGTCCTGGGCGACGCCGACCAGCCTGTCGTGGTTGAAGTCCTCGAACACCGGCCAGGAGCGGACGACCTCGCCGATCCGCGCCAGTTCAACATCGGTCATGTCGCGGTCGGAGGCCGAGGTGATGACCATCAGATAGATCAGGGCTTCATGAGGTGTCGGCAATTTTTTCTCCTTGAACCGGGCCTCGAAGTTAGGAACGCCCGTTCTGCACCGCAAGGAAAAAGCGCCGCACGCGTTGACGCTCCGGCGCTGCACGCCTAGAGACCGGTTGAAAAACCCTTGCTGCGGCCCGCCTTCGGGCCGGCAGATGATTTGGAAAACTGTGACATGGCGGGATCAAACATCATCGATCTCAACCCCGAGCTGCTGGCGGCCGCGACCGAAAGCAAGGCGTGGCCGTTCGAGGAAGCCAAAAAGATCATCGAGCGCTACAAAGGCGCCGACTTTCCGCAAACAGTCCTGTTCGAGACCGGCTACGGGCCGTCCGGCCTGCCGCATATCGGCACGTTCGGCGAGGTGGCGCGCACCTCGATGGTGCGCCATGCCTTCCGTGTCCTGACGCAGGACAAGGTCGCGACCAAGCTGCTGTGCTTTTCCGACGATATGGACGGCATGCGCAAGATACCCGACAGCGTGCCGGACCGCGCCGCACTCGAGCCGCATCTGCACAAGCCGCTATCGTCGGTCCCCAACCCCTTCGGCGGCGACTATGCGAGCTTCGCCGACCACAACAATGCGATGCTCTGCCGCTTCCTCGACACGTTCGGCTTCGACTACGAGTTCGCCAGCGCGACGCAATACTACAAGGCCGGCCGTTTCGACGCGATGCTCAAGCGCGCTGCCGAGCGCTATGAGCAGATCATGGCGGTGATGCTGCCGCCGCTCGGGCCCGAGCGGCAGGCGACCTACAGCCCGTTCCTGCCGATCTCGCCGAAGAGCGGCCGCGTGCTTTACGTGCCCATGAAGCATGTCGACGCCAAAGCCGGCACCATCACCTTCGACGACGAGGGCACCGAGACCACGCTTTCGATCACCGGCGGCCGCGTGAAGCTGCAGTGGAAGCCGGATTTCGGCATGCGCTGGGCAGCGCTTGGCGTCGATTTCGAAATGTTCGGCAAGGACCACCAGACCAATGCGGTGGTCTACGACCGTATCTGCAACATTCTGGGCGGACGGGCGCCGGAGCATTTCGTCTACGAACTGTTCCTCGACGAGAATGGCCAGAAGATCTCGAAGTCGAAGGGCAACGGGCTGACCATCGACGAGTGGCTGACCTATGCGCCGACCGAAAGCCTCGGGCTCTACATGTACCAACGGCCGCGGCAGGCCAAGAAGCTGTATTTCGACGTCATCCCGCGGGCCGTGGATGAATACTACACGTTCCTCGCCGCCTATCCCCGCCAGGACTGGAAGGAGCGGCTGGGCAACCCGGTCTGGCATATGCATGACGGCAACCCGCCCGCGATCGACATGCCGGTGCCGTTCTCTCTGCTGCTCAATCTGGTCAGCGCTTCCAACGCGCAGAACAAGGATGTGCTGTGGGGATTCATTTCACGTCATACGCAAGGCGTGACGCCGGCGACGCATCCAGAGCTCGACCGGCTGGTCGGCCATGCGATCCGCTATTTCGACGATTTCGTGAAGCCGACGAAAACCTTCCGGCCCGCCGACGAGGTCGAGCGCGAAGCGCTGGCAGCGCTCGACGAAGCACTTGGCGCGCTGCCGGCGGACGCCAGCGGCGAAGCGATCCAGAACGCCTCGCTCAACGTCGCACGCAGGATCGAGCGCTATCAGGATCATTCCAAGCAGAGCCCGGAAGGCGGCCCCGGCGTATCGGGCGCCTTCTTCCAGATGATCTACCAGGTGCTGATCGGCCAGGAGCGCGGCCCGCGCTTCGGCTCGTTCGCAGCACTCTACGGCGTTGCCGAGACGCGTGCGCTCATTGAGCGGGCGCTGGCTGGTCAGCTGGCTTGAGCACGCCGTCGACCTCTTCCAGGATCGAACCCGGCGCCTGAGGTGCCGGGCCTGGCGCGGCCGGCATCGCCGGCATGCCGGACAGATCAGGCGCCGATCCGAAAATGCCCTTCCTGCCCGTGCGCGCCTTGTCGCCGGCCTCGACATAGGGGCCGCCCTTGGCGGCGCGCGCCCAGCCATTTTCGACCAGCCACTGACCGACATCCTGCTTGCCGATCCGGCACTCGGCTGCGATCAGGTCGCGGCCGCCCTGCGGCGGCACCGTGCAGACCACCGCGCGGCCGCGCAGGAAGGCGCGGAACGCTGTCCTCGCCCGGACACCGCACGGCCAGGACTTGCCGTCCTCGCTGCAAATCTCGTCCTGCCTGACGATGTCGATGCCGGAAACCGCGACCGAGTAGCCCTTCGCCTCGATCAAGCCGGCGGCCGGCGCAACCGGCTGGAACAGCTTTGTGCCGTTCCAGTCGTCAGGCATTTTCGGCTTGGGCGGCACGGCCAGCGCGAGTTTGCTCAGCGGCTCGCGCGGCTCGATCCGTTCAAGCCCGTCGGCGGGCAGTTCCGGCGGCGCGACGATTTCGGGATCGATCGCCCTCGAATGCGTCGCCGGCTTCGGCGGCTGCGGAGCTGCAATGGCCGATGTAGCCGGCTCCTCGGGCAGCGTCCCGGCAGCCTGCTGCGCCATCGCATCGGCGCCCGGATCAAGCTGGTCCACGGTGATGACGCTTTCACTACCTTTCAGAGTGCGACCGCCAGTGACGACGATGGCTGCCATCACAGGGACCATCAGAACCGCCAGCGCGTGATGGAGAAGCCGCACCAGCTTAACCTATTGGCTTGCCCAGACAATCCGCGCCACCCATTCGACATCGCGCATGGGAATATCGCGGTCGGGATGATCGGGATTGAGCGAGACCAGCGCAATCGACCTGACGGTCTGGCGCTCGAGCACCTTGGCCATCACTTCGCCTGATGTGGTCTTGACGACGACGCGATCGCCCTTGCGGGTAACGGCGCCCGGTTCGACGATGAGGACGTCGCCATTGCGGTAGAGCGGCAGCATGGAATCGCCCTGCACCTGCAAAGCATAGGAACTCTCGGTCGATTGCGTCGGCAGTTCGATCAGATCCCAGCCCTGCCCGGCTGGAAAGCCGGCATCGTCGAAGAAGCCGCCGGCGCCGGCCTGGGCAAAGCCGAGCAGCGGCACGGAGCTTCGGCGGGCGACCGAAGCCGCATGGCTGGCCCCGGCCCGACCTTCAATCAAACCGGTGAATTCGTCGAGGGAGGCGCCCGTTGCCTCCATGATCTTTGCCAGTGATTCGGTCGAGGGCCAGCGCGGCCGGCCATCCGACGACAGGCGCTTCGACTTGTTGAAGGCGGTGGAATCGAGCCCCGCACGCTTGGCCAGCCCCGAGGCCGAAAGCGAATAGCGCTCGGCAAGAGCATCAATGGCAGCCCAGACACGGTCATGCGAGAGCATGTGTCGCTCTCCTTTGAACAGGAAAAAATACCTTCCCTGTTCTAACCCCGGACCGCCATCTTGTCCACAGTGCAAGGCTTACTCACGCCGCTTTCCTGGTCTCGCCTTTCGCATAGGGATCGAAGCGCTGATAGAATCTCTCACCCTTCTCGGCCATGTCGAGCAGCAGCTTGGGCGCCTTGAACTCGGCGCCGTATTTCTTCTGCAGGTTTCTGGCGATCTTGACGAACGCCTTGGCGCCGATGCCGTCGATGTAGGACAGCGCACCGCCGGTATAGGGCGCGAAGCCGAAGGCGAGGATCGAGCCGACATCGGCCTCGCGCGGGTCGGTGACGATGCCTTCTTCCATCACCCGTGCCGCTTCCAGCGCGATGGTGACCAGAAGCCGCTGCTGCAGCTCCTCATAATCGACCTTCTCGGGCGCAAGCTGCGGATAGAGCGCCTTGAGGCCCGGCCACAGCTTCTTCTTGGCGGGCTTTGCCGGATAATCGTAAAAACCCTTGCCATTCTTGCGGCCGAAGCGGCCGTGATCGTCGACCATGGTGTTGATCAGCGCCATCTGCTTGGGATCGACCGCCTTGTCGCCCAAATCCCTGATGGTCTGCTTCATGATCTTCTGGGCAAGGTCGATGGCCGTTTCGTCGGTCAGTGCCAGGGGGCCGACCGGCATGCCGGCTGCCTTCGCCGCGTTCTCGATCATCGGCGCGGGCACACCTTCGATCAGCATCTTGTAGGCTTCCGACATGTAGCGCAGCACGCAGCGGTTGACGTAGAAGCCGCGCGTGTCGTTGACGACGATCGGCGTCTTCTTGATGGCGCGAACGAAGTCGATCGCGGTGGCCAGCGCCTTGTCGCCGGTCTTCTTGCCCAAAATGATCTCGACCAGCATCATCTTGTCGACCGGCGAGAAGAAATGGATGCCGATGAAATTCTTCGGCCGCGCCGAATTCTTGGCCAGCGACGAGATCGGGATGGTGGAGGTGTTCGACGCGAAGATCGCCGATGGCTTCAACACGGCTTCCGCCTGTTCGGTGGCGCTCTTCTTGACGCCCGAATCCTCGAACACCGCCTCGACCACCAGATCGCAGCCGGCAAGGTCGGCGTAGTCCGCCGTCGGCGTGATCAGCGACAGCAGTTTGTCCTTGTCCTCCGGCTTGGCGCGGCCCTTCTTGACCTGATCCGAGACCAGGCTGTCGGAATGCGCCTTGCCCTTGGCGGCCGACTCCAGATCACGGTCGAGCAGCACCACCGGGATGCCGGCCTTGGCGGTGACATAGGCGATGCCGGCGCCCATGAAGCCGGCGCCGAGAATGCCGATCTTCTTGAACTTGGTTTCGGGCACGCCGGCCGGGCGGCGGGCGCCCTTGTTCAGTTCCTGCAGCGACACAAACAGCGAGCGGATCATCGCCGCCGCTTCCCTGGTCTGCATGATCTCGGTGAAATAGCGCTGCTCGATGCGCAAGGCGGTGTCGAACGGCACCAGCAGGCCTTCATAGACGCATTTGAGGATCGCGGCGGCGGCCGGATAGTTACCATAAGTCTCGCGGCGCAGGATGGCGATCGCCGGCGGCCACAGATTGAAACCGGCCGGCGAATAGATCTGGCCGCCTGGCAGCTTGAAACCTTTCTCGTCCCATGGCGCCACCGGCTTCAGCCCATTCCTGATCATCGCCTTGGCGGTCTCGACCAACCTGGCCGGCTCGGCGATCTCATGGATCAGGCCCATCGACTTGGCCTTCTGCGGCGACAGCGTCTGGCCGGAGGTCAGCATCTGCAACGCCTGCTGCTGATCGGTCAGCCGCGGCACGCGCTGGGTGCCGCCGGCGCCCGGGAAGATGCCGATCTTCACCTCGGGAAGCGCCATCTTCACCTTGTCGCTATCGGCGGCGACACGGCCGTGGCAGGCGAGCGACAATTCGAAGGCGCCGCCCATGCAGGTGCCGTTGATCGCCGACACCCACGGCTTTCCGCAAGTTTCCAGCTTGCGGAACAGGCCGGTCATCATGCCGGCATTGTCGAACAGCGCCTTGGTCGCCTTTTCGGCGTCCTTGCCCTTTTCCGCGGCGAAGGTCGTCAGCATCTTCTGCAGCAAAGAGATATCTGCACCGCCGGAGAAGGTATCCTTGCCGGAGGTGATCACGGCGCCCTTGATGGCGGCGTCACCAGCCACCTTGTCGACAATGGCGTTCAATTCCCGCATCGCCTCTTCGGTGAAGACGTTCATCGAACGGCCGGGCATGTCCCAGGTGACCAGCGCAATGCCGTCGGCGTCGGTGTCGAGGGCGAAATTGGTGTAGCTCATCGTTTCTCTCCCCGTCAGACGCGTTCGATGATGGTTGCGGTGCCCATGCCGGCGCCGATGCACAGCGTCACCAGAGCGGTGTTGAGATCGCGCCGCTCGAGTTCGTCCAGCACCGTGCCGAAGATCATCGCGCCGGTGGCGCCGAGCGGATGACCCATGGCGATGGCACCGCCATTGACGTTGATCTTGTCATGCGGAATGTCGAAAGCCTGCATGTAGCGCAGCACCACCGAAGCGAAGGCTTCGTTGAGCTCGAACAGGTCGATGTCCGAGAGCTTCATCTTGGCGCGCTTCAACAGCTTCTCGGTGACGTCGACCGGACCGGTCAGCATCAGCACAGGCTCGGAGCCGATGTTGGCGAAGGTGCGGATACGCGCGCGGGGCTTCAGCCCCATCGCCTTGCCGGCCTTCTTCGAACCGAGCAGCACGGCCGCCGCACCATCGACGATGCCGGACGAATTGCCGGCATGATGGACGTGGTTGACCTCTTCCACTTCGGGATGCTTCTGCACCGCGACCGCATCGAAGCCGCCCATTTCGCCGGGCATGACGAAGGACGGGTTGAGCGAGGCCAGCGACTGCATGTCGGTCGACGGGCGCATATGCTCGTCATGGTCGAGGATGGTCAGGCCGTTCTGGTCCTTGATCGGGATGACGGATTTCTTGAAGCGGCCATCCGCCCAGGATTTGGCGGCGCGCTTCTGGCTCTCGACCGCATAGGCGTCGACGTCGTCTCTGCTGAAGCCGTATTTGGTGGCGATCAGGTCGGCCGAGATGCCTTGCGGCACGAACCAGCCGGGCAGGCCGACCGAAGGATCCATGAACCAGGCACCGCCCGAGGCGCCCATGCCGACGCGCGACATCGATTCGACACCGCCGGCAATGACGATCTCGTCCGCTCCCTGCGCGATCTTGGCGGCACCGAAATTGATGGCGTCGAGCCCGGAAGCGCAGAAGCGTGAGATCTGCATGCCGGGCGCCTTGGTGTCGTAGCCGGCCTCGAAGGCGGCGGCGCGCGGAATGACCGAACCCGCCTCGCCGACCGGATCGACGCAGCCGAAGATGATGTCGTCGACGTTTGCAGTGTCCAGCCCATTGCGGTCGCGCAGCGCTTCGAGCGTCTTGGCGGCAAGCCGCACCGCCGGCACCTCGTGCAGCGATCCGTCTTTCTTGCCCTTGCCGCGCGGTGTGCGCACGGCGTCATAGACATAAGCTTCAGCCATTTGCTTGCTCCTTGGGTTTGCCTGATGTCGCCTTCAGAGAGAGCGTCCGATCAGCAATTTCATGATCTCGTTGGTGCCGCCGTAGATGCGCTGGACGCGGGCGTCGCGGAACATGCGGGCGATCGGGTATTCATTCATGTAGCCATAGCCGCCATGCAGTTGAAGGCATTCGTCGACGACTTTTCCCTGCAGGTCGCTGAGCCAGTACTTGGCCATCGACGCTGTCACGGGATCGAGGCCGCCCGCGATGTGGCGGGCGACGCAATCATTGTAGAAGACGCGGCCGATGGTGGCCTCGGTCTTGAGTTCGGCCAGCTTGAACTGGGTGTTCTGGAAATCGATGATCGCCTTGCCGAACGCCTTGCGCTCCTTGACGTAGTCGATGGTCAACGCCAGCGCCCGCTCGATCATGGCGATGGCGCCTGTGCCGATCTGCAGCCGCTCCTGCGGCAGTTGCTGCATCAACTGGACGAAGCCCTGACCTTCCTCGTGGCCGAGCAAATTGGAGGTCGGCACGCGCATGTCGTTGAAGAACAGCTCCGACGTGTCGTTGGCCTTGAGCCCGATCTTGTCGAGGTTACGGCCGCGCTGGAAACCTTCGACCTCGTCGGTCTCGACGACGATCAGCGAGGTGCCCTTGGCGCCCTTCTCCGGATCGGTCTTGGTGACGACGATGATGAAGTTCGCAAGCTGGCCGTTGGTGATGAAGGTCTTGGAACCATTGATCTTGTAGTGGTTGCCATCCTTCTGCGCCCGCGTCTTGACGCCCTGCAGATCGGAGCCGGCGCCGGGCTCGGTCATGGCGATGGCGCCGATCAGCTCGCCGGTCGCCAGCTTCGGCAGCCATTTCTTTTTCTGCTCCTCGGAGCCGTAGTGGAGGATATAAGGGGCGACGATCGAATTGTGCAGGCCGATGCCGAACCCGTCGACGCCGACATGGCCAATGGCCTCGATGATGGCGCTCTCATGCGCGAAGGTGCCGCCGGAGCCGCCATATTCCTCCGGCATAGAAGCGCAGAGCAGGCCGGCGGAACCTGCCTTCAGCCAGCTTTCGCGATCGACCATCTCGTTCTTCTCGAACTCGTCGTAGCGCGGCGCGATCTCCTCCGACATGAAGCGATGCGCCATGTCGTAGAGCATGCCGACCTCGTCCGCCGCCCAGGCGGGCTTCGGCAAAGAGAGCACTTCGGCGGGATTTGTCGCCACGATTTCCTCCGCGTATCGACAGACAGAAAGGCCAGTGAGGTCGAGCTTAGAACGCTTCCGCCAGCAGTGCCATCAATGTGTCGGCGCCGCTCGAAATGCGGGCGAGATGAGCCGATGTCTCCGGCATGATCCGCTCCATGAAGAAGCGCCCCGTCACGACCTTGTTGCCGTAGAAAGATTGCGCGCCATTGGCGTCCGTCTTACCAAGTGCCACCTTGGCCATCTGCGCCCACATATAGCCCAGAGCGACCAGGCCGAAGAGATGCATGTAGTCGGTCGAGGCGGCACCCGCATTGTCGGGCTTGGCCATGCCGTTCTGCACCAGCCACATGGTCGCCGCCTGCAAATCGTTGAGACCTTTCTTCAACGCCTTAGTGAACGGCGCCATCTTCTCGTTAGCGCGGTTCTCCTCGCAGAATTCGCCGACCTCCTTGAAGAAGGCCTGCACGGCGCGGCCGCCATGCAAACCAAGCTTGCGGCCGACGAGGTCGAGCGCCTGGATGCCATTGGCGCCTTCATAGATCATGGCGATGCGGGCATCGCGCACGAACTGGCTCATGCCGTGCTCTTCGATATAACCGTGACCGCCGAACACCTGCTGCGCCATGACGGCGTGGTCGAACCCTTTGTCGGTGAGCACGCCCTTGACCACCGGCGTCATCAGGCCGGTGTAGTCGTCGGCGGCCTGGCGATCCTTGTCATCGCCGGAGCGGTGGGCGATGTCGGACTTGATCGCCGTCCACAGCGCCAGCGCGCGGCCGGCCTCGTTGAAGGCTTTCATGGTCATCAGGCTGCGGCGGATGTCGGGATGGACGATGATTGGATCGGCCTTCTTGTCCGGCGCCTTCGGCCCAGACAATGAGCGGCCCTGCAAACGGTCCTTGGCGTAGCCGACAGCGTTCTGATAGGCGATCTCCGACAGCGACAACCCCTGCAGGCCGACACCGAGGCGCGCCTCGTTCATCATCGTGAACATCGCCTTCAGGCCGCCATTGGGCTCGCCGAGCAGCGTGCCCTCAGCCTCGTCATAGTTCATGACGCAGGTCGAATTGCCGTGGATGCCCATCTTCTCCTCGATCGAGCCGCAGGAGACGGTGTTCCTGTTGCCCGGATTGCCCGACGGGTCGAGCTTGAGCTTCGGCACGATGAACAGCGAGATGCCCTTGACGCCTTCCGGCGCACCCTCGATGCGGGCCAGCACCAGATGGACGATGTTGTCCGACATGTCGTGTTCGCCGGCCGAGATGAAGATCTTCTGGCCTGAAATCTTATAGGTGCCATCGCCGTTCGGCACCGCTTTGGTCCGCAACAGGCCGAGATCCGTGCCGCAATGCGGCTCGGTCAGGTTCATGGTGCCGGTCCAGGCACCCTCGATCATCCTCGGCAACCATGTCGCCTTCTGCTCGTCGGTGCCGTGGGTGATGATTGCCGCGATCGCGCCCTGCGTCAGGCCAGGATACATCATCAAGGACATATTGGCCGAGACCATATATTCGGCGACGGCGGTGTGCACGGCATAGGGCAGGCCCTGGCCGCCGAACTCGACGGGTGCGGCCAATCCCATCCAGCCGCCCTCGCGGTACTGGTCGAAGGCCTCCCTGAAGCCTTTCGGCGTGGTCACCGAGCCATCGTCGTGACGCACACAGCCTTCCATGTCGCCGACACGGTTCAGCGGATGCATGACGTTTTCGGCGAGCTTGGCGCCTTCGGCGAGGATCGCCTCGAGCACATCGGGCGTGGCGTCGGCAAATCCGGGAAGGTTCGAATAACGCTGATAACCCAGAACCTCGTTGAGCACGAACAGCGTATCCTGGACCGGAGCCCTGTATGTCGGCATGCTTTTTCTCCACCCTGCAAACCCGGTCCGAATGCCCCGAAGACAAGCCAGGGCGGCATGCGGACCCATATTGGGAGCGGGATAGCAAAAATTGACGTTTGCGTAAACGTCAATTTTCTCGATGCGACAAGATTCCCCGCCCCCTGGAGCAATGAGCGTAGCGGCGCGACGTTGCGCAAGCCAGCGCCGAAAGGCCATAAGAGTGGGCCAGGACAACGAAAAGCCGCGTGGCAGGCCACGCGGCTAGACAGAACTCGGACAATCAGCAGACGACTTGGTGTCTGGCGCAATTCCTGACGGAATTGCTTCAGCTGGCGGCGCTCGCCTGCGGCGCCGAACGCTCGCTCAGCATCTGGCGCACCGCCGACATCGAGCCGCTGAGCTCGTTGATGGCGTCGTCGATCAGCGCCCGTTGCTTCTGCAGGCGGGCAAGCTGCTTTTCCGACTTGTCCAGCGCAAGCTTGAGCTGCTTGGTGTTTGAACCGGTGGGATCGTAGAGATCCATCATCTGCTTGACGTCGCGCAGCGAGAATCCGACCTTGCGGCCAAGCAGGATCAGCTTGAGGCGGGCCTTGTCGCGGCGCGTGTAGAGACGGGTCGAACCGTCGCGCTGCGGGTTGAGCAGGCCCTTGTCTTCGTAGAAACGCAGCGTGCGCAGCGTCACTCCATATTTCTTCGCCATCTCGCCGATGCGGACGAGGTCCTCGCCGGCTTCGGCAGACATATTGGTATTGGCCGCGGTCTCGCCGGCCGAGATAAGCTTCATGGTCACTGGCTTTCCCCGTCTGGTGGCGTCGCGGTCCTGGACCGTGCGTCGCCTGACTGGAAGCGGGGGCCTGCTTCCAGTCGTGGTTTCAACAAACAAATCGCAAACATGCGCTCAATGCGCCTTTTACGTTTACGTCAATTCTATACCGATTGCCGCAGGATGACGCAAGGGCGTTCTGCGCCCCGCCCTTTATGCCGCACCGTCAGGCCGGCAGCCAACATCCTTTCGATTTCTTAAGTTTGGTTAACGCGTTGTTTACCACGTTGGGGGAAATGTGGGCGCGTCGGCTACCCGTGTTTATCCTGTATCGAATTTTTCACGGTTTTTCGGAGCGCGGGCGAGAGCCCGGGAAGCTCGTCTTCCGCCGCGGCATCGCCGCCGGTCGCCTTCGTTCCGATAGGGACCTGGGGGAACTGGCCGCGAGCCAGCCATTCTGAAAGACGGACGCACCGATGAACAGCAAGCGGTCCTATCTCGATACACTCAATGCCGGCAGGCAGCGCAGGCCGCAGACCACGCTCGATCAGTTGAACCAGTCGCTGGAGACACTGGAGCAGCGGCTGGAGCGGACGCGCGAGGATCCGATGGCACGTCCCGAACTCCGCCAACCCGATCCCCGCCAATATGGTGCCGATGCGCGCTACCCCGCCGCCCGGCCCTCTGGCCAGCAGCGCTGGTATGAGGACCCGCAGCCCGCGTCGCGTCCGAAGAGCCCGATGCAGGGAGCCGCCGCTTTCGAGCAGAATTACCAGGCCATTGCCCGCGATATCGATCGCGTGCGCGGCCAGGAGGATGGCGTTGCCATGGTCGGCAAGATCGCCGGCGAATTGCGCGGCATGCGCGAGGAATTGCGCCACCAGATGACCGCAGGCCTGCAGCGGGAATTCGAAGCGCTGCGCAAGGACATCGAGCGGGCCTTCCAGTCAGGCGCAAGGCCCGGTGCTTCGGCCAAGGGCAGTGCTGAACTCGGCCTTGAGTTCGAGCGTCTTTCGGGCGCCATCCAGACCCTGGCCGAGAAGAGCGACGACAGAAGCGTCAACATGCTGCGGCTCGAGCTCGAACAGGTCAAAGCCGCACTCGAAACGCTGGCACGCGAAGAGAGCGTGCAGAAGGTCGACCGCCGCTGGGACGATTTCGATCGCCGCTGGACGGCGTTCGAAGACCGCGTCGACGCCGACCAGCGCAAGCGCTCGGACGACCCGGGCCTGTCTGCTCTCACCGCCCGGCTCGAGCAGATCAGCAATGCCGTCAACAATTTGCCGGAATCGTTGTCGCTGCGCTCGCTGGAGGAGAAGGTGCGCACGCTTGCCGGCGCTGTCGACCATTTCGCCAGCCAGCAAGACAATCGCGGCAGCGACACGCTTGGCATGATCGACGAGCGGCTGGACGAGATTTCCCGCGCCATCGTGGCATCGACGGTCGCCGCGCAAGCCAATTCATTCGACCACGAGGCTTTCGAGCGCATAGAGAGACGGATCGACTCGCTTGCCGGCCAGATCCAGGAAGTGGCGCAGGATCGTCCCGGCAACGCTGTCATGGACCGGTTGAGCACGCTGTCGGGCCGGGTCGACGAACTCGCCGGCCGCGCCAATCTGCCGGAGCAGGCGATGGAGCGCCTGGCCAAGCAGATCGCATTCATCGCCGACAAGATCGACCAGGCACCCGCCATGCCTGACGCCGACTACATCTTCCATGGGCTGGAGCAACGCTTCGACGTCCTGTCGAGCATGATGGAACGCCGCCAGGGTGACGCCATCGAGCAGGGCAACATGCTGTTCCGCGATCTCGAGCGCAGGCTGGACGAGGTTGCTGACAGGCTCGACCAGCGCATGCCGCAGGTCGACAGCGTCGGCATCATGGAAGCCATCGATGCCCGCTTTACGGCGCTCGCCAGGCGCCTTGAAACGCGTGTGCCCGATCCCGCGGGCGAAGCGGCGATCCGCGGACTGGAGAGCCGGCTCGAAGACATTTCAAGCCGGCTGGACGCGTCGGCCGCACAGGTCGCCGGCATCGATCCGGCGCTGATCCGCAGCCTGGAAGCACA
This sequence comes from Mesorhizobium sp. M7A.F.Ca.US.005.03.1.1, assembly GCF_003997975.1. Taxonomy (NCBI): domain Bacteria; kingdom Pseudomonadati; phylum Pseudomonadota; class Alphaproteobacteria; order Hyphomicrobiales; family Phyllobacteriaceae; genus Mesorhizobium; species Mesorhizobium sp. M7A.F.Ca.US.005.03.1.1. The sequence continues at coordinate 24,807 of NZ_RZRO01000010.1, read as the reverse complement.
GGTTGCCGGCCTGTCGGCTCATCTTTCCAAGCCCAGCACCCCGCTGCCGGAATTCGAGGACATCAGCCCGCGTCTCAACGAAATTGAAAAGTCGCTCGCAGGAACCCGCGATTCCATCCTTGGCGCGGCGCGCGAAGCGGCCGAGAACGCAGTGCAATCGCTGGCCGGTTCGAGCGCCAATACGACCGCGGTTTCCGGCCTCGCCCAGGATTTGAAGACGCTTGAAACGCTGACGCGGCGCTCCGACGAACGCAATTCGAGAACGTTCGAGGCCATCCACGATACGTTGCTCAAGATCGTCGACCGGCTGGGTTCGCTCGAACCCGGCGAGCCGGTCGAGGCGATGAGCGAATTGCTGGATGCGGCACCGGCCGAGCCGAGCAACTGGCGCGGCGTGCGCCGACCCAAAATGGCCGTCGACGCGCCGTCGATGGATATCGATCAGCCCCTGCCATTGACTGGGGACATGGCAGATCTCGATGGCCGTGCCGCCGCCATCCTGCGCAATGAGCCGGGTGCACGCGGCGACCTGGGTATGCGTAGCGACCTCGGTATTGGTATTGGCACGCGCACGCCGGCCGAGGCTGCCGCGGCGGCGGCCATGGCCGCGCTCGGTTCGGACACGATCGCCGAGAAAGGCGGACAGGCCGGCGGCCGCAAATCGTTGTTCGGCGGGCTGGCCCGCGCCTTCAAGGGCAAGAAGGAGGCGGATATCCCGCCACTGGCCGGCTCAGCGCCGAGTGCCCCAATACCGAGCGTCGATCTCGACGAGCCGCTCGATCCGAAAATGGCCAACCGGCCGCTGGAGCCCGGCTCCGGCGCACCTGACCTCAATGCCATCATGAAGCGCGTGCGTGACGAGCGCGGCCAGCCGGCCAAGCCCAGCGACACCGATGCCGCGAAATCGGATTTCATCGCCGCTGCCCGGCGCGCGGCGCAGGCCGCGGCCGCCGAGGCCGATGCGCTGAAGCGCCAGTCGACGGTGACCGGACCGGTGAAGGCACTGCGGATCGGCGACCTGCTCAAGGCACGGCGCAAGCCGATCCTGATGGGGACAACCGCGATCCTGCTGGCGCTGGGCGCCCTGCAACTGGGCAAGGCCTTCTTCGCCGATCCGGCCCAGGTGGCGAGCAACGATGTCGTGCCGATCGTCGCCTCGCAGCCGATGCAAACCGCCTCGCTCGATGCCGCGAGCCAGCCAAAGACGGACGCGCAGCCCGCGGCAGTGGAAAGCGCGCCGGACCATGCCGTCAGACAGGCCGAGCCATCCGCACCGGCAACCAAGGACGACATGGCCGCGCAAAGCATGATTGCCACGCCGCCAGGCGCCGAGCCGTCGATGGGTGCCGCGCCGATCGCAGAACCGGTTCCCGCCCCCGTCGCCTTGGCTACATCGGCCGATGCAAACCCAGCGGCGTCCGAGACGACGATAGCTTCGGCTGCGCCGGCCTCGACCGTTCCGGTCGCCGCCGAACCTGCCGATACCGATACCGCCACCGGCATCCAGCCTATGGCGACAGAGCCGACCACCGCCAAGGACACCACGGGCGCGGTTCCGCCGGTGGACGCTTCGCCGGCGACGACGGCAAAATTCGACATTCCCGCTGACGCCGGCCCGGCCGCCTTGCGTGATGCCGCTGCCAGCGGCGACGCCAAGGCGCTGTTCGAAATCGGCTCGCGCTATGCCGAGTCGCGCGGCGTCAAGGAAGACATGGCGGCAGCGGCCAAATGGTACGAGAAATCGGCGGAACTCGGCTTCGCGCCGGCCGAATACCGTATCGGAAATTTCTACGAAAAGGGCATCGGCGTCGCGCGCGACATCAAGAAGGCGAAGACCTGGTACCAGCTTTCCGCGGCACAGGGCAACGCCAGCGGCATGCACAATCTGGCCGTGCTGTTTGCCATGGCGGCTGACGGCGTGACCGACAATGAATCGGCCGCGCACTGGTTCCAGGCGGCGGCCGACGTCGGCGTCAAGGACAGCCAGTTCAATCTCGGCATCCTCGCCGCCAAGGGCGTCGGCATGAAGCAGAACCTCGAGGAGTCCTACAAATGGTTCGCGCTCGTCGCCAAGACAGGCGACAAGGATGCGGCGGCCAAGCGTGACGAGATCGCCAATGCGCTGCGGCCCGAGCAGCTCGAGCGCGCCCGCGCCGCGACCGAGCTGTGGAAGGCCAAGCCGCTGGATGCGGCAGCCAACTCGGCCGACATTCCCGAGTCCTGGCAGGACGGCGCGCCGCAGACGACCGCCAGCATCGACATGAAGAAGGCCGTCCAGAACATCCAGCGCATTCTCAACAAGAACGGCTACGACGCCGGCGGCGCCGACGGCAAGATGGGCCAGAAAACGAAGACCGCGATCATGGCTTTCCAGACCGACAACAAGATGGCGGCGACCGGCGAAGTCGACGAAAACCTGGTGAAGGCACTGCTGGCGCGCAAATAACGGCAGAGGCGTCGCTTCCACGACGCCCTTGCCACACATTCGCCTGTTAACTGATTGAGATGTTTTTTGTTTCGGCGGCGTAGCGCGGTTTGACTTCGCAGCACCTCCGGCGCAAGAACGAATTGGCTTGTCGGTCCAAGATGCCCGCAACGGTTGCATTCGCCGACAGGCAGAACTGATCGAGACTGACGGGTGGGCATCTATCTCCCGATCGCGGAAATTTCCGTCAATATCTTCGTCCTGCTGGCCATGGGCGCGGCGGTGGGTTTCCTGTCGGGCATGTTCGGCGTCGGCGGCGGCTTCCTCATCACGCCGCTCTTGATCTTCTACAACATCCCTCCGGCGATCGCTGTCGCCACTGGCGCCAACCAGGTCATCGCCTCCTCCGTCTCCGGCGTCCTTTCGCACATGAAGCGCGGTACGCTCGACCTCAAGCTCGGCGGGGTGTTGCTGGCCGGCGGCATTGTCGGTTCCACCGGCGGCATCTACGTCTTCGCCTTCCTGCGCAGGCTCGGCCAGCTCGACCTGTTCATCTCGCTGCTCTACGTCGTGCTGCTCGGCACCGTCGGCGGGCTGATGCTGGTCGAAAGCGTCAATGCGCTGCGCGCGACGCGCAGCGGTGCGGCGCCGGTGCTGAAGAAATCCGGCCAGCACAACTGGATCCACCGCTTGCCGCTGAAGATGCGCTTCAGGGCGTCAAAACTGTTCGTCAGCGTCATCCCCGTCCTTGGGCTTGGCGCCGGCATCGGCTTCCTGTCGTCGATCATGGGCGTCGGCGGCGGCTTCATCATGGTGCCGGCACTGATCTATCTGCTGAAAGTGCCGACCAATGTCGTCATCGGCACCTCGCTGTTCCAGATCATCTTCACCTCCGCCTATACGACGCTGGTCCACGCCACCACCAACCAGACAGTCGATGTCGTGCTGGCCTTCCTGCTGATGGCGGGCGGCGTCGCCGGCGCGCAGTACGGCGCGAAGGCCGGCCAGAGGCTGCGCGGCGAGCAGCTCAGGGCCTTGCTGGCACTGCTGGTGCTGGCGGTGGCGATACGATTGGCGATCGATCTTTTCGTCACCCCGCCCAACCTCTATTCGCTGTCCGCCGCGGGCCTCAACTGATGAAGGCTCGCAGCACATTCGCAACCGCCATTGTCCTGTCGCTGCTTGCGGCCGCCGTGCCGGCGAAGGCACAGGTCCCGCTGACCGAAGGCATCCAGATCGGTCTCTCCACCGACAACGTCTCGATCACCGCCGGTTTTTCCGGGGCCGATCTGACCATCTTCGGTTCGCTGGAGAACCCGGATCCACTCGTCGCGCGCCAGGGCCGCTACGACGTCATCGTCGTGCTCGAAGGTCCGCCCAAACCGGTGGTGGTGCGCCGCAAGGACAGGGTGCTCGGCGTCTGGGTCAATCTGGACTCTGAGACCTTCGAAAACGTGCCCGTCTCCTATTCGGTGGCGACGACGCGGCCGCTGCAGGACATCACCGAACCCAACAGCTACAAGCAGCTGTCGCTCGGCGCCTCCAACCTCTACATGCAGCCCGCCGATGCCGGCGACAGCCCGGCGACGATCGAGGAGTTCACGGCGGCACTGCGGGAGCGCAAGTCGGCGACCGGGCTCTACAGCGAGAATGTCGGCGGCGTGCAATTCCTGTCGCAGAACCTTTTCCGCGCCACAGTGAGGCTGGCGCCGAATGTGCCGGTTGGAACCCACAAAGCCCGCGCGTTCCTGTTCAAGAGCGGTCTGTTCATCAAGGAAAGCTCGGCCCAGCTCGAAATCCGCAAATCCGGTTTCGAGCAGTCGATCTTCCGTGTCGCGCACAATTATTCCTTCCTCTACGGCGTCTTCGCGATATCGCTGGCCATGCTGACCGGCTGGCTCGGAAGGCTGATCTTCCGGCGAGATTAGGATTTTCCCCGAAAAGTGGTTTCCCTTTGCCGAGGCATGCGGTAGACCGCGCTCCCCAGCCAAATGGCAGACACAAACAATTCGGTTCGGCAGAGCAGCCCGTCCCCGGACAGCGCGCGATTTCTCATGGCGCCTGTCGGCTCGCCGACGACAGATGCAGGAACTTGTCATGCGACCAGCCTTCGGCGGCATCGACTTCGGCACTTCGAACTCCACCGTGGGCGTGGTCCGCAACGGGCAGCCGCGCCTCGTCGCGCTGGAGAACGGCCAGGTCACGCTGCCCAGTGCCGTGTTCTTCAACTTCGAGGACAACCGCACCTGCTTTGGCCGCCAGGCCATCGCCAATTACACCGACAGCATCGAAGGCCGGCTGATGCGTTCGCTGAAGAGCGTGCTCGGCAGTTCGCTGGCCCATGAAAAGACCCGCATCAAATCGCGGTCGATCGGCTTCATGGAGATCGTCGGCATGTTCCTTGGCCACCTCAAGAAGAGGCTGGAAGCCGATGCCGGCGATACGGTCGAGACCGTCGTTCTTGGCCGGCCGGTGCAATTCGTCGATGACGATGCCGAGGCCGACGCGAAGGCGCAAAGCGAACTCGAGAACGCCGCACGTGCCCAGGGCTTCAAGCACATCGCTTTCCAGTTCGAGCCGATCGCGGCGGCGCTCGACTACGAGCAGAAGGTGACACGCGAGGAACTGGCGCTGATCATCGATATGGGCGGCGGCACGTCGGACTTCTCGATCGTGCGGGTCTCGCCGCAGCGCTCCCGTTTGCTCGACCGCAAGGACGACATCCTGGCCAGCCGGGGCGTCCATATCGGCGGTACGGATTTCGACCGGCTGCTGAGCATCGCCCATGTCATGCCGCAGCTCGGCTATTTGACGCCGACCAAGGACGGCAAGCGCAACCTGCCGGCAAGCTATTTCATAGACCTCGCCACATGGCAGCGCATCAACCTGGTCTACACCGCCAAGGCGATGACGCATCTGCGCCAGATCCGCTACGAGGCCGAGCGCGCCGACCTGGTCGACCGTTTCATCCACGTCGTCGAACACCGCTACGGACACGCGCTGGCCGCACGTGTTGAGAAGGCCAAGATAGAGCTGACCGACAGGTCATCCGCAGAGGTCGCTGTGAAGCTGCCGGGTGCGGAGTTCACCGCCGAAATCACGCGCAGCGGGCTCGACGCGACGATTGCCAGGGACATCGAGCGGGTCACCGCAACGGTCGGGCAGACTATCAGGGACGCTGAGGTGAAGCCGTCCGACATCACCGCGGTGTTCCTGACCGGCGGATCGACCGCGATCCCGCTGGCCAAACGAGAGATCCTGTCGATGGTGCCGCAGGCATCCGTCATCGAAGGCGACATGTTCGGCTCGGTCGGACTTGGCCTGGCGCTGGATGCGCAACGCAAGTTCGGCTGAGGCTTTCTTCGAGCGGTCCAGCTTTTCAGAGATTACTGATCCGCTTTAGGCCAGGTCGTGTACCCATAACCTTCGGCGTGATGCGATGAAGATCACGTCCGCTTTGCGCCGATAGCGACCAAGCTCGTGCGCCAGCGCGATATGTCGCAATGGGCCAGAAGCTGTCGTGGGGCCGCCGTGACAGATGCCTACCCGCGTGTCGTCAAAGTCGAGAGCTGGTCAGTATCGTAGCGGTTCCGCAGCTCAGCGAGGGCTTTTGGGTCCGGCGCACCCTGCGCCGCGAGTTTGGCAAGTTCTTCGAAGTAGCGTTCGTGGCCAGGCGGAGAGACGGTCATCAGCACGCGGGCGGGTCTCTCACTGACATTCGTGATGTCGTGCGGCACTCCCGGTGGAATGAACAGATAGGTTCCGGGCGTTGCGCGAACCGTCTTGTCGCCGACATGCCACGCACACTCGCCTTCGAGCAGGTAGAACGTCTCTTCCTGCACACGGTGAACATGCCGTCCGGTGGCGAATCCCGCTGGGATCGTCCAGTCAAACATGCTCGTGTGCTTGGTGTTTTCGCCGGTGACGAGGAAGACCATAGGTTGACCACGCAGCATGATCCCCTTCTTCTCGTCGGGCATGCGAATAATGGCATTGGCGCTCATAGGATCCTCCTTTGACTGGGTGCTTACTTCCGGCAAGCACCTGTGCGACATTGGCCGTCGATGCCGGGAAAGTCGTGAATTCGTTCCCAAAAATTTGCTAAAAGCGTTGGATGACAATCGGAGGCGACCTTTATCAGTTTGGCCCGTTCCGTCTCGATCAGGTGGCGGGCATTTTGTATCACGGCACCGAGCCGACCATGCTTGGGCAACGCGCCGTTTCGCTTCTGCGTTTGCTGCTCCAAAACGCGGGCGTACCGGTATCCAAAGACGCGCTGGTCGAAGCCGGCTGGGGCAAATTGGCGGTTGCCGACAACAACCTGACGGTCCAGATCGCGGCCTTGCGCCGGGTATTGGCCGACGCAGCGGATGCTGAGAGCTGGATCGAAACACTGCCGCGCCGAGGCTATCGCTATGTAGGACCGGCTGTTGCGACGAGTGTCCCTGATCGTTTTGCAGCCGCCCGCACCGCGTCGGCGCCGACCTTGCCTGAGAAGCCTTCCGTGGCGGTCCTGCCGTTCTCGAACTTGAGCGGAGATCCGCAACAGGAGTACTTCGCCGATGGAATGGTCGATGACATCATCACCGGCCTGGCACGCATAAAATGGCTTTTCGTTATCGCGCGAAACTCGACCTTCGCTTACAAAGGCCGCGCCGTGGACGTGAAGCAGGTCGGCAGCGAGCTTGGCGTACGATATGTCCTCGAAGGCAGCGTGCGCAAAGCTGGCGGTAGTGTGCGCGTAACCGCTCAGATGATCGATGCATCGACCGGCGCGCACGTGTGGGCCGAGCGCTACGACCGCAGTTCGGAGGACATTTTCGCGCTTCAGGACGAAATCGCGCTATCAGCGGTGGGCGCGATTGCTCCAAGCTTGCGAAAAGCGGAAATTGAACGTGTCAGGCGGAAGCGCCCAGAGAGTCTCGACGCATACGATCTCGTGCTTCAAGCCCAGCCTGATGTCGATACAGGTATGCCGGAACAAGTTACGAGAGCACTGGCGCTTCTTGAGCGTGCCATCGCACTCGAGCCTGCCTATGCCCTTGCGCATGGCAATGCAGCAATGTGTCATCATTGTTTGTTCCTTCGTGCCGGGCTGCAGGAATTCAACCGTGCGGCTTCGATCCGGCACGCCCGATTGGCCATTGTCCATGGACAAGACGATGCACTCGCTCTGACATGGGCAGGGTTTTCGATCGGCATGGACGCGCATGATCGCGCCGCTGCATTCACGGCATTAGACGCAGCCCTCGCCATTAGCCCGTCATCGGCGCTGACTTACATTCTTGGCAGCGTCGTTCTCGGATGGGCCGGCGAAGCAGAGCGCGCGATAGAATGGAGCGAGAAGGGTATCCGGCTAAGCCCGTTCGATTCGTGGGCTTGGGCCGCGTTTGACGCCCAAGCAATGAGCCATTTGCTGCGCGGGCGTTACGAAGAAGCTTGTCGCGCAGCCTACAAGTCCGTTCAAGCCAATCCGGCACACAGCATCACCTACGTGCAACTGACCGCTGCGCTCGCCAAACTCGGCCGGCTGGACGAAGCGAGGGCCGCCGCCGCGCGCGTGCGCGAGCTTCAGCCGGGCTTCCGCTACAGGCGCCAATTTGCTGGCGTGCGCTGTGCGCCAGCGCTCGCGGAGACTCTGGGAAGCGCGCTGCGGGACGCCGGATTGCCAGAGTGACGGCTGAGCGTCGAGGCGGACAGCGCTAGCGAGCCCATCTGGGGAGGAAGGTCGTGGTGAGGCGTTTCAATCAGCCACTCGATACAAAGTACCAAGACCTCCGAGCCAACGGCAAACCCGCAAACTCTGATACTCTAGCCCGCCGACGGGGCATCCGCCTTGCCGTCGAGATGCGCCTTAAGCGCCATCTGGGCCAGGCTTGCCTGGCGATCGCGATGGGTGATCATGGCGAAGTCGCGTTTCGGCAGTTCGAGCGGCACCGATCTCAGACTGCCTTCGGCCACGGCGCGAGCCGCGACAAGCTCGGAGATGATGGTGGCGCCGGCCCCCGCCTCGACCGCCTGGCGAATAGCTTCATTGCTCGGCAGCACCAGGAATATCTGGAGGTCGGCGAGCGAAATCCCTTCGTGGCGCGCCAGATCCTCCAGCACCTCGCGCGTACCCGAACCACCCTCGCGGATGATCCAGCGCAGGCACTTGATGTCAGGGCGGCCGGGCGCGACTTCGGGGATCTCCGGATGCGCGCTGGCAACCACCAGCATCAGCTTGTCGACGTCGACCTTGGTGCGGCGCAGGATATCGGACTCGGTGCGGCCTTCGACCAGGCCCAGATCCGCCGCGCCATCGAGGACATTGGCCTCGACCTGCCTGGTGTTGCCGATGGAGACGCTCAGCCTGACGGCCGGATAGGCTTCGTGGAAGGAAGCCAGCCGGCGCGGCAGCCAGTAGCTGGCGATGGTCTGGCTGGCGGCGATCGAGAGGCTGCCGGTGACGGTCTGCGAGACATGCTCCAGCACATTGCGGGCAGCGGCGGCCCGTTCGAGCACGGCCTTGGCCTCGGGCAGGAACCGATGGCCGGTCTGGGCAAGCTCGATGTTGCGGCCGACGCGGTTGAACAGGTGGACGCCGTGCTGTTCTTCAAGCGCCCGGATGGCCGCCGATGCCGCCGACTGCGAAATGCCCAGCAGTTCCGCCGCCTTGGTCATATGGCCGCGCTCGGCGACGGCGACGAAAATCCGCAACTGATCCAGGGTCATGTCCGTATTAAGAACCAATATCGATCGAATTTACAAGAACAACTGATTAGACAGATCGATAGCTTTATTCTAAGTTTTCCAGCGAAGTTAGAAAAAATTCGCCGAAAGATCGCAGAGAGCAGAATGATCGGGCGTTTCAGATCCCTGCTTGCGCATTGGATCCGCGGCATAAGACGGCGGCTTGCCGGTGATCGTTACCACCCGGAAGAGCATTACGTGCGCGGCCCCGGACCGAAGACGCGGGCCAAATCCATGCGCCGTACAGGCGCCACCGGATCATGATGCAGGGACCGCCGCGCGGCGCGAATTCGGCACCATCGCAACGCCCGCTTGCCGACACGCGAGCGCCCGATGAAGGCGACGGCGTCGACACCTCGCCTGCCGTTTCCGACAGCATCGCCAAGACGACCTGCTACATGTGCGCCTGCCGCTGCGGAATCGATGTACACATCAAGGATGGCAAGGTCCGCTACATCAACGGCAACAAGGACCACCCGGTCAATCGCGGCGTGATCTGCGGCAAGGGCAGCTCCGGCATCATGCAGCATTACAGCCCGGCAAGGCTGAAGAAGCCATTGCTGCGCGCCGGCCCGCGCGGCTCCGGCGAGTTCCGCGAGATCGAGTGGGAAGAGGCGCTCTCGATCGCTACGGAACGGCTGTCGAACATCCGCCGGACCGACCCCAGGAAACTCGCCTTCTTCACCGGCCGCGACCAGTCGCAGTCGCTGACCGGCTGGTGGGCGAGCCAGTTCGGTACGCCGAACTTCGCCGCCCATGGCGGCTTCTGTTCGGTCAACATGGCGGCCGGCGGCCTCTATACGGTCGGCGGTTCGTTCTGGGAGTTCGGCGAGCCCGACTGGGACAACACCCGGTATTTCATGCTGTTCGGTGTCGCCGAGGATCACGATTCCAACCCGATCAAGATCGGTCTCGGCAAGCTCAAGGCGCGCGGCGCCAAGGTCGTCTCGATCAATCCGTGCCGCACCGGCTACAATGCCATTGCCGATGACTGGATCGGCATCCGGCCCGGAACAGACGGCCTGTTCGTGTTCGCCCTAATCCACGAATTGCTCAAGGCGGGCCGCGTCGATCTCGAGTATCTGCTGCGCTACACCAATGCCCATTCGCTCGTCATCCAGGAGCCGGGTGCTGCCGATGACGGGCTGTTCGTGCGCGATGCCGACGGCAATCCGCTGGCTTGGGACAGGATGGCGAAGACACCGGTCAGCGCCGCCGATGCCGGTGCGAAACCGGCGCTGACCGGCAGCTTCACGATCGGCGGGCGCCGCTGCGTCCCGGTGTTCCAGCTGATCGCCGACCGCTACCTCGATGAGAGTTACGCACCGGACTCGGTCGCCGAGCGCTGCGGCATTGCCGCCGACACGATCCGCAGGATCGCCGCCGAACTCGCCCATGTCGCCTTCGAACAGACGATCGAATTGCCGATCGCCTGGACCGACTGGGCCGGGCGCCGCCACGAGACGATCAAGGGGCGGCCTGTCTCGATGCACGCCATGCGCGGCATCTCGGCCCATTCGAACGGTTTTCACACCTGCCGCGCCATCCATCTCCTTCAGGTGCTGTTGGGCACGGTGGATGTCCCCGGCGGCTTCCGCTTCAAGCCGCCCTACCCTCGATCCGCGCCGCCCGGACCGAAGCCGGCGGGCAAGACCGTCAAGCCGATGACGCCGCTCGACGGCATGCCGCTCGGCTTCGTCTGCGGGCCGGACGATTTGCTGGTCGACGAGGCCGGCACGCCGCTTCGCATCGACAAGGCCTATTCGTGGGACGCGCCGCTGGCCGCGCACGGCCTGATGCACACCGTCATCCGCAACGCCTGGGCAGGCGATCCCTACAAGATCGACACGCTGATGATGTACATGTCGAACATGGCGTGGAATTCCTCGATGAACACCGTCGAGACCATGGCGATGCTGACCGACAGCGACGAAGCGGGCAACTACAAGATCCCTTTCATCATCTATTCCGACGCCTATTATTCCGAGACCGTGCCGTTCGCCGATCTGGTGCTGCCGGACACGACCTATCTCGAGCGCCACGACTGCATCAGCCTGCTCGACCGGCCGATCAGTCATGCCGACGGACCGGGCGACGCCATCCGCCATCCCGTCATCGAGCCCGACCGCGACGTCCGGCCGTTCCAGTCGGTGCTGATCGAACTCGGCGCCCGGCTCGGCCTGCCTGGTTTCGTCGATGAGGACGGCTCGGCCAGATACCGCGACTATGCCGACTACATCGTCAACCATGAGCGCACGCCCGGCATCGGCCCGCTCGCCGGCTGGCGCGGCAAGGATGGGACCTCGACCGGCAGGGGTGAGGCCAACCCGGACCAGTTGCAGCGCTACATCGACAATGGCGGCTTCTGGCATCATGATTTCGCGGACGACCAGCGCTATTACAAGATGGCCAACCGCTCCTATCTCGACTTCGCAGTGCAGATGGGTTTTATCCCGAAAGCCGAACCGATCGTTTTCCAGCTCTACTCGGAGCCGATGCAGCGCTTCAGGCTTGCCGCGCGTGGCCATGGCCGTGTGGTGCCGCCGAAAGGCGATCGCCAGCGCATCGAGACCTACATGGACCCGCTGCCGTTCTGGCACATGCCCTTCGAGGAAGCGGTCGTCGACCTCGAAAAATATCCGCTGCATGCGCTGACGCAGCGGCCGATGCACATGTACCATTCCTGGGGTTCGCAGAATGCGTGGCTGCGGCAGATCACCAGCCAGAACCGGCTGTTCGTGCATCACCGGACGGCAGCCGGTCTCGGCCTTGTCGATGACGACTGGGTGTGGATCGAAAGCATCAACGGCAGAGTGAAGGGGCAGATCAAGCTGATCGACGGGGTGAACGAAAGCACGGTCTGGACCTGGAACGCCATCGGCAAAAGGCGCGGCAGTTGGGGGCTGAAGGACGACGCGGCCGAGAGCAACCGCGGCTTCCTGCTCAACCATATCATCGGCGACCAGACCTCGGCCGACGCTCAGGGCAAACGCTATTCGAATTCCGATCCGGTGACGGGCCAGGCTGCGTGGTTCGACCTGCGCGTGCGCATCGTCAAATGCGCAGCCGAAGAAGCCGGGTTCACCGAGCCGCAGTTCCAGCGTTTCCTGCAGCCGCCGCATTTCGAACCCTCGCCCGACAGACTGATTTTCGGCGCCGAATTCCGCAGGGCGAGAGAGGCGACCAAATGACCTGTCTGCCAAGTCAAAGCGACAAGAAACTCGGCCTCGTGATCGACCTCGATACCTGCGTCGGCTGCCAGGCCTGTGTCACCGCCTGCAAGGAATGGAACACCGGCGGCCACATGGCGCCGCTGACCGACATCGATCCCTATGGCGGCCATGTCGACGGCGTCTGGTTCAACCGCGTGCACGCTTATGAGCACACCACCGAGATGGGCGGACGGACGGTGAACTTCCCGCGCTCCTGCCTGCATTGCGAGACGCCGGCCTGCGTCACCGTCTGCCCGACCGGCGCCTCCTACAAGCGGGCTTCGGACGGCATCGTGCTGATCGACGAGGACAAGTGCATCGGCTGCAAATTGTGCAGTTGGGCCTGTCCTTATGGAGCACGCGAATTCGACACCGATGTCGGGGTGATGAAGAAATGCACACTGTGTGTCGACCGCATCTACAATGACAATCTGGCCGAAGAAGACCGCGTGCCGGCCTGCGTCGCCGCCTGCCCGACCAGCGCCCGGCATTTCGGCGATCTCGGCGATCCCCTGTCGGCTGTCTCGCAACTGGTGGCGGAGCGCGGTGGTGTCGACCTGATGCCTGAGCTCGGCTATCGCCCGACCAACAAATATTTGCCGCCACGCGCCCACACCGCGCGCGCCGCATCGGTGGCCGCGCCGGCATTGGAACCGGTGCGGGCCGAAGGCGGTTTCCTCGGCTGGGTCGACCGCATGCTTTCGAACTGACCCATGCATCCAGCCTTCTCCGTCGTCTTCTTCACCACTGCCACCGGCGCGGGCTACGGCCTGCTCGCGCTGCTGGGCACGCTCGGAGGCTTCCAGATCATCCCACCCGATTTCTGGCTGGGCTTTATCGGCATGGGGCTGGCGCTCGGCCTGATCGTGGCCGGCCTGTTGTCCTCGACGGGTCATCTCGGCCGCCCCGAACGCGCCTGGCGGGCGTTCTCACAATGGCGCAGTTCATGGCTGTCGCGCGAAGGTGTTGCCTCGGTCATCACCTTCATTCCGGCGGGACTGTTCGGCATCGGTTGGATATTCTTCGGCAAGACCGATGGCTGGGTCGGCATCGCCGGATCTCTGGCCGCCATCGGCGCAATCATCACCATCTGCACCACCGGCATGATCTATGCGTCGCTGAAACCGATCGCCCAGTGGCACAGCCGCTTCACCCTGCCCGGCTATCTCATCTTTTCGGCGATGACCGGCAGCGTGCTGTTGAACGCACTGCTGCAGGGCTTTGCGCTTGGTTCGAAGGTGCAGCTGGCGGCTTGCCTGCTGCTGACCTTGACCGGCTGGGGCTGGAAGCTCGCGACCTGGCGCTACAATGACCGGCTGGAGATTCCGACCACCGCCAACACCGCGACCGGGCTGGCGGGAGGTACGGTGCGGTCGCTGGAATGGCCGCATACCGAAGAGAATTACCTGCTCAAGGAAATGGGTTTCCGCATCGCGCGCAAGCATGGCGCGCGGCTGCGCCAGATCACGCAGCTTCTGGCCTTCGCGTTGCCCTTGGGGCTGCTCGCCATTGTGTTCGCCCTGCCCTGGCCGCCGGCAGCGTTGCTGTCGGTACTCGCTGCTGCAATCCAGTTCGCCGGCATGCTGGTCGAGCGCTGGCTGTTCTTTGCAGAGGCGAAGCACACGGTTACGCTCTACTACGGCAGGTAGGGCTGTTTAGCCCGGCCGCAGCATCGAGCCGGAAATGGCAAAGATGCGTTGGGCGCCCAGCATATAGGCCATCAGCGTATCCAGCCGGAACAGCCCGGCATAGGCGCGATCGAGCACGTTGAGCGAGCCTGTATAGGCACCGAAGGCCGGCATGATCATGCGGCCGCCGTCGCCGGCAAAGCAGCGGCGCCGCACCGAGCGGCCCTGCTGGACGATGCGGGCGCAGGGATGCAGATGGCCCGCTATTTCGCCTTCGACACGCTGCTTCGATGGCTCATGCCGGAACAGCAGCGAGCCTATAGCAAGTTCACGCACCGTCTCGCCAGGCAGGTCGGCTGGCGCTTCCGGGTCATGATTGCCGGCGACCCAGAACCATTGCCGGCCTGATATCAGCCCTTCCAGCCGCTCTCGGAAACTTGCATGCATGCGTTGGGCGCCGCCGCCATCGTGAAAGCTGTCGCCCAGGCTGATGACGATCGACGGCTGGTAGTCAGCGATGACGGCCTGCAATCGCAGCAAGGTCGCGCCGGTGTCATAGGGCGGAATCAGCGTGCCGCGGCGTGCCAGCGACGAGCCCTTTTCCAGATGCAGGTCGGACACGGCCAGAAGCCGCAGATCCGGAAAATAAAGCACGCCGCGCGGGTCGCAGACGGCGCGTTCGCCTGATATGCCGACAAGATCGGCCTCGGCGATCAGCGATGTGCGCGCCAGCGAAAAATTCATTCCTCGACCATCTCCGGCCCCATGGCCTCTGCGACCAGCGACGCCGCATCCATCAGCAATGTCTCATCGGCTTCGCCGTTCACCGGCATCTTGCCGATCTCGAGCATGATCGGCACGGCGAGCGGCGATATCTGTTCGAGTGCCTTATGCACGATTCGACCCTGGATGCGCGAGAGCATGTCGGCAAGTCTGCTGACATCGAGCAGGCCGGCCGCCGCATCGGCACGCGTCGCCTGCAGCAGGATGTGGTCCGGTTCATGGCTGCGCAGCACGTCATAGATCAGGTCGGTCGAGACCGTGACCTGGCGGCCGCTCTTCTCCTGGCCAGGGTGGCGTTTCTCGATCAATCCGGAAATCAGAGCGCAGTTGCGGAAGGTGCGCTTGAGAAGCCAGCTGTCGGCAAGCCAGGCTTCGAGGTCGTCGCCCAGCATGTCCTGGTCGAAAAGTGCGCTCAGCGAAGGCTTCCTGGCTTTGAACATCGCGCCCATGTCGCCCAGTGACCATATAGCCAGCGCATAATCGGTGGCGACGAAGCCGAGCGGCCTGGCTCCTGCCCTGTCGAGGCGGCGGGTGAGCAGCATGCCGAGCGTCTGGTGCGCCAGCCTGCCCTCGAACGGGTAAGCCACCAGATAGTGGCGGTTGCCTCGTGGAAAGGTCTCGATCAGCAGGTCGTCGCGCTTGGGCAGCACCGATTTGTCGGCCTGGAAGCGCAGCCAGTCGGCGACCTGCTCGGGCAGCTTTTTCCATCGCTGCGGGTCATCGAGCATGATGCGGACCTGTTCGGCGAGATAGGTCGAAAGCGGAAACTTGCCGCCTCCATAATAGGGCACCTTGGCATCGCTGCCCGGCGCGTTCGACACGAAGCATTCATTCTCGCGGATGCCCTCGAAGCGCAGCACCTTGCCGGCGAACATGAACGTGTCGCCATGCGTCAACGTTTCGAGGAAGGCCTCCTCGATCTTGCCGAGGACCCGGCCGCCACGCGAAGCCGCGCCTTTGCTGCCGGCCTGCACATATCGAACATTCAGCGCCGGCACCTCGATGATGGTGCCGACATTCAGCCTGTATTGCTGGGCGACGCGCGGATTGGACACCCGCCACAACCCGTCCTTGTTCAAACGGATGCGGGCGTAGCGTTCGTAATTCTTGAGCGCATAGCCGCCGGTGGCAACGAAATCGATGACGCGGTCGAATGTCGGCCGGTCGAGGCTGACATAGGGTGCTGCCGTTCGCACCTCCTCGTACAGGTCATCGGCACGGAACGGCGCGCCGCAGGCGCAGCCGAGCACATGCTGGGCCAGCACATCGAGCCCGCCATTGATCAACGGAGGCGTGTCCTGCGCGCCTAAATAGTTGGCGTCGAGGGCGGCCCGGCATTCCAGCACCTCAAAGCGGTTGGCGGGGATGAGGATCGCCTTGGACGGCTCGTCCATGCGGTGATTGGCACGGCCGATGCGCTGTGCCAGCCGGCTCGCCCCCTTTGGCGCGCCGACATGCACGACCAGATCGACATCGCCCCAGTCGATGCCGAGATCGAGCGTCGAGGTGGCGACGATGGCGCGCAGCGCGTTTTCGCCCATCGCCTTCTCGACCCGCCGGCGCTGGGCGACGTCGAGCGAGCCGTGATGCAGCGCGATCGGCAGGGTGTCCTCGTTGACCCGCCACAATTCCTGGAAAAGCAGCTCCGCCTGGCTGCGGGTGTTGACGAACAGCAGTGTCGTCTTGTGGCGTTTGATCTCGCGATAGATTTCCGGCGTGGCGTAGCGCGCCGAATGTCCCGCCCATGGCACGCGCTCTTCGGAGTCGAGGATGGAAATCTCCGGTTTCGCACCCCCGGTGACGACGATCAGTTCGGCCATGTCATGGCCTGTCGAACCCTTGGGTGGATTCTGGCTGACCAGCCAGCGCCGCAACTCGTCCGGTTCGGCCACCGTCGCCGATAGCCCGATGGTTTGCAGACCAGGGACAAAGCTGCGCAACCGTGCCAGGCCGAGCGCCAGCAGATGCCCGCGTTTCGATGTCACCAGCGAATGCAGCTCGTCGAGCACGACGTAGCGCAGATCTTCGAAGAAGCGTCTGGCATCGCCGGCCGCAATCAGCAGCGCCAGTTGTTCGGGTGTGGTCAGCAGGATATCGGGCGGCACCAGTTTCTGGCGCTGGCGCTTGTGCGCCGGCGTGTCGCCGGTGCGCGTCTCGATGGTGACGGGCAGCCCGATCTCTTCCACCGGCTTGCCGAGATTACGCTCGATATCGACGGCAAGCGCCTTCAACGGCGAGATGTAGAGCGTGTGGATACCGCGCTGCGCCTGGCCCGGCTTTCTCTTTGGCCGGTTGGCCAGTTCGGTCAGCGAAGGCAGGAAGCCGGCCAGCGTCTTGCCGGCGCCGGTCGGCGCGATCAGCAGTACCGACTGACCGGCCTGGGCCTTCGCCAGAAGTTCGATCTGATGGGCGCGCGGCGACCAGCCTTTCTCGCCAAACCATCTGAGGAATGGTTCGGGCAGGGCCACGGCGGCATTCTGTTCGGCAAGGCGCGGCTCAACTGTCACCCGCCAGAGGTAGCGCGACGGCGCGCGAACGCCAAGGAAAATCGGAACAAAAGGTGATCGAGGTGAGCTTTCCTCGCCCCAGTACGGGGAGAGGATGCCGGCAGGCAGGTGGGGGGCGGCGCGAACCTCTCAATGCTGGCGCTGTCCCTCATCCGCCCTTCGGGCACCTTCTCCCCGTGAACGGGGCGAAGGAAGAAAGGCTACGGCCTCCTGAACCCTGTCGGGCCACCATAGAGATAACCGATGCGATCAACCGCATCCTTCAGGCCTTCGCGCGACACCAGCATGGTGTGGCCGTTGGCGTGGATCATCGTGTCGGCATCGGTCATCACGGCGACATGGCCCTTCCAGAACACCAGATCGCCGCGTCGCAAGCCGGAGAAATCAGGTCCCGGTTCCAGCGGCTCGCCAAGGGCCGCAGCCTGCATGTCGGAATCGCGCAGCACGTCTCTGCCGGCCATGCGCATCGCCAGTTGCACCAGCCCCGAACAGTCGATGCCGAAACCGGAAGTGCCACCCCAGAGATAGGGTGTTCCTAGAAACGCCTCGGCAACCGCGACATAGTCGGAGGCAGCTTCACTGAGCGGCCGCAGGTGACCTGCGATCAGCGCCTCGCCGGACGGCAGGACCGCATAGTGCGTACCGCGCGTCTCGGCCGCCTCCGTCACCGTCACCGTCGATCCCATCGACAATTGTCCGGCGATCGGAAAGCGCAGATCCGGCGCGGGATAGAGGAAGGTGCGCGGCACGCAGACGATGTGCGTCGGCGTATGGTCCCGTTTGCCCAGCATCGTGTCGGCGACATAGCCGACATAGCCGTCGCGTTCGGCCTGGACCCAGGCCCAGCCTTCGGCGACATCGAAGACCAGGACATCGTCGCCGAACAGGGCTTGCGTGTTGACGCCGGCATCCGCCCGCGGCGCCTTGCGCATATCGGCCACTGACGCGATGACCCGCGCCGGCCGGCCGGCGACGAAGCGGTCAGCGGCGACCTCACCCTTCAGCCGTGCATCGGCAAGGTCGGAGCGAAAAGCGTGAAGGCGGGCATCCCTGGCAGTCAAATCGAGCACTCTGTTGAAAAGGTCGCTCACATCGGCAGTTCGAGCGCCTTGGCGATGATACCATCGCCGAAGCGCTCGACAAAGAGCGCGCCCTCGACCGTGCGCCTGATCAGAACATTGCGCTTGTCGAGCTCGTCGCGATGGCGCGAGACGAGTTTCAAAGCGCCCATCGTGTCAAGGGCGCGGGTGATCACCGGCTTGGTGACATTGAGCCGGGCGGCGAGCCCGCGCACGGTGTGCGGCGGCGGATCGAGATAGATGGTGAACAGGATTGCCGTCTGGCGCATGGTCAGATCGGGCGCGTCGTCGCGCACCTGCGACAGCATCACCTGCTGCCACAGTCGCAAGGCCTGGCTCGGGCGCATCGCAATCGACATCGCGCCAGCATGACGGCAAATTGTTTCGGTTCCGTTTCAGTCAAAGCGATTGCCGTCTTTCGCCTGCGACTGTCAGCCATAGCGTTTCGCGATGATCCGCTCCAGCGCGCGGATGCCCTGTGCCTCGCCGCCGGCGGGGCCATGCGGACGATCAGCCGGATTCCAGGCGAAGATGTCGAAATGCGCCCAGCCCGCGGTTTTTTCGACGAAGCGCTTCAGGAACAACGCCGCTGTGATCGAGCCTGCGAAACCGTCCGTGGTGACATTGTTGATGTCGGCGATCTTCGACGACAGTTTTGCATCGTAGGGCCGCCACAGTGGCATGCGCCACAGCGGATCCTCCGTCGCGACGGAAGCCTCCGCCAGATCGGATGCCAGCGTTTCGTCGCCGGTGTAGAACGGTGGCAGATCGGGGCCGAGCGCCACACGGGCAGCCCCGGTCAGCGTCGCCATGTCGACCAGAAGCTGCGGCTCCTCCTCGTCGGCCAGCGCCAGCGCGTCGGCCAGCACCAGCCGTCCCTCGGCATCCGTGTTGCCGATCTCGACAGTGATGCCCTTGCGGCTCACCAGCACGTCGCCAGGCCGGAAGGCGTTGCCGGCAATCGAATTCTCGACCGCGGGAATGAGCACGCGCAGCCGCACATTCAGCCCGGCAGCCATGATCATCGAGGCGAGGCCAAGCACATTGGCGGCACCGCCCATGTCCTTCTTCATCAGCAGCATGCCGGACGATGGCTTGATGTCGAGACCGCCTGTGTCGAAGCAGACGCCCTTGCCGACCAGCGTCACCTTCGGTGCGTCTTGCTGCCCCCATCGCATGTCGATCAAGCGCGGTGCGCTGGTCGACGCACGGCCGACCGCATGGATCATCGGGAAGTTCCGGTCGAGGAGATCGTCACCCTTGATCACCGAGACTTCGGCCTTGTGCCTGGCGGCCAGGGTCCGCACCGCCTGCTCCAAATCTTCCGGACCCATATCGCTGGTCGGCGTGTTGACCAGATCGCGTGTCAGGAAGACGCCATCGACAATGCGGCGAACGCGCCCGGCATCGACGTCGGCCGGCAGGCCGAAGCGCAGCGCCCTGCCTGGCTTCTTGCCGTAGCGAGTAAAGACATAACCGCCGAGCAGCAGCGCGATCGCCGCGAGTTCGGCCTCGGCCGGCGCCAAGGCGAAATGCCAGTCGCCTTCCGGCAAGGCTTTCGACAATGCGCCGAGGGCAAGCGCGCCTTCGCCATCGCCGATACCGAACAAGGCGCCGCCGAGCGCCCCGTTTTCGCCGGGCACGACCAGTGTCCTGCCTGCCTCGCCGGAAAAGCCGTTGGCCCTGGCCCAGGCGATGGCGGCCGGCGCAAGACCGGCCGCGTCCAGACCGTCCCTGGCGACCAGATGGACCGGCAACGCGCCCGGCAATGTCTTCCCGACGAGTTCGACAGGCATGCGATGTTCTCCGTGTGAGTCGCCGTTCTTAACCGTCCGTTAGGGTTAACAGAATATTTCTGCGAGAGGGAAGACGGCCACGCAATGGCCGCGCATGAATGGAGGCTTAGGGTGCCATGCCGACCAACCGCAGGATCAATATCAGGGGAAAACGGCTCATCACCATGGCTCTTGTGCTGGCGCTGACGGCGGGCGTCGCCGGTTGCGGAACCGACAAGCTCTCCACCGGCTCTATCGCACGCACCAGCGGCAAACCGCTTGAAAGCATGTCGGCCGGCGAACTGCACAATGCCACCGGCGCACTTGGCCAATCCTACGCGAAGAACCCCAACGACAAGCGGATAGCGACGAACTATGCGGCGGCGTTGCAGATGGATGGCGACGCCGACCAGTCGCTGGCCGTGATGCGCAAACTCGCCATCGCTTTGCCCAAGGATCGTGACGTGCTTGCCTCCTACGGCAAGGCGCTGGCCGCCAATGGCCAGTTCGAGGCGGCGCTCGACGCCGTGCGCCGCGCTCAGACACCGGAATATCCCGACTGGAGGCTGGTGTCGGCGGAAGCGGCCATTCTCGACCAGACCGGCCAGAAGGACGATGCGCGCCAGCTTTACCGCAAGGCGCTCGACCTCAAGCCGAACGAGCCTTCCGTGCTCTCCAATCTTGGCATGTCGTATGTGCTGGAAGGTGATCTGCGCACCGCCGAAACCTATATGCGCTCGGCCGCGCAACAGCCGAATGCGGACAGCCGGGTCCGCCAGAACCTGGCGCTGGTCGTCGGCCTGCAAGGCCGGTTCGACGAGGCCGAGAAGATCGCCTCACAGGAACTGTCGCCCGAACAGGCGCAGGCAAATGTCGCCTATCTCAGGCAGATGCTGGCCCAACAGAACGCCTGGAGCCAGCTCAAGGACCAGGACAAGCCGAAATCCGCAACCAACTGAGACCACAATTCCGATGCCCCAACGAAGAGGCCGCGCTGCATGCAGCGCGGCCTCTTCGTTTGAAGTGTACTGCAGGAATTTGCCTTGCCGCTACTGGGCGTTTGTTGCCGGCGCCGCATGATCGCCGAAGATACCGCGTTGGCTGACCTGAATGCCGGCGGGACCCAGGATGATGGCGAAAAGCACGGGCAGGAAAAACAGGATCATCGGCACGGTAAGTTTTGGCGGCAGGGCGGCCGCCTTCTTCTCGGCCGCATTCATGCGCATGTCGCGGCTTTCGGCGGCAAGCACGCGCAGTGCATGCGCCACCGGCGTGCCGTAACGCTCGGCCTGGACGAGCGCCTGCGACACCGACTTGACCGAATCCAGGCCGGTGCGGCTTGCCAGGTTCTCGTAGGCCTGCTTGCGCTCCGGCAGATAGGAAAGCTCGGCATTGGTGAGGATGAACTCTTCCGCCAGCGCCACCGATTGCGCGCCGATCTCGTCGGCGACCTTGCGCAATGCTGCTTCCACCGACATGCCCGATTCGACGCAGATCAGCATCAGATCGAGCCCATCCGGCCATGCCATCTGGATCGACTGCTTGCGCTTGGTGGCGCGGTTGTTGACGTAGATGACCGGCGCGTAAAAGCCGCCGTAAGCAACGAGGATGCAGACGAACAGCCTGATGACCAATGGCTTGTCGGGCAGTCCTCCGAGCACGAAAATGTAGATTGCGGCCAGCGCGAAACCGACAAAAGGAAGCACGAGACGGAAGAAAAGAAACCGCGTCAGCGGATTCTGTCCACGAAAACCGGCCACCTTGAGTTTCTGCAAGGTGCCTTCATCGGCGAGCGCGCGTCTCAGATCCAGCCGGTCGACGATGTTGCGCATGCCGATCGACTGTTCCTCACGCAAGCCCTTGCGACGGCGGTCGGCCTCGACCGCAAGCCGGGCGCGCTGTTGCGCACGCAGTTCGTCGCGCTCCAGCGCAACGGATTTCATGCGTGACTTGAGCTGGTTTCCGCCAAACGCCGGCAGCAAGGTGAAGACGGTCGCAAACACCGCTATCGCGACCAGCATCGCGATCAGGAAGCTCGGATCCGTCAGGGTCTTGATGACTTGCTCGGTCATGCCAGCATCCTAGACTTCGAAGTTCATCATCTTGCGCATCACCAGGATGCCGATCGACATCCAGACCGCAGAGCAACCAAGGATCAGGTTTCCGACGCTGGTGTTGAACAGCGGCATCAGGTAGGCCGGGCTCGACAGGTAGACGAGAAAGGCGACGATGAAGGGCAGCGCCCCGATGATCGCGGCGGATGCCTTCGCTTCCATCGACAGCGCCGCGACCTTGGCTTTCATCTTCTTGCGATCGCGAAGCACGCGCGAAAGATTGCCCAGCGCCTCGGAGAGATTGCCGCCGGCTTGCGATTGAATCTGGATAACGATGCCGAAGAAGCTTGCCTCGGTGCAAGGCATGGTTTCGGGCATGCGCAAGGTCGCGTCGGGGATAGAGAGGCCCATCTGCTGTGAATCGACGATGCGGCGAAACTCGGTCTTCACGGGTTCGGGCGATTCGTTGGCGATCAGGCGCACGGCATCGTTCAGCGGCAGGCCGGATTTGACCGCGCGCACGATGATGTCGAGCGCGTTTGGAAATTCGTTGAGGAATGCCTTGACCCGGCGGGCGCGGCGAAACGTGACGAACCAGCGCGGCAGGCCCAGCCCCCCGGCCAGCAGCACGCCCGGCAAGGCGATCAGCGGGGCTCCGGCCACGAAAGCGGCCATCGTCAAAACGATACCGCATATTGCGGAATATATATAGAAACGCTCGATGGTGGTCTTGAGGCCGGCCTGACGAAGCTGGGCTTTCAGCGGCGGCTTCTTGACGCGGCTGTCCTTGGTTTTCTGCTTGGCGTCGAGTTCGTTGAGAGAATCCTGAACCGATTTGCGCCGCTTGGCGGCTTCCGCCACGCGGTCGCGCGAGGCCTTGACGACGGAGCGATCCGTCTCGGCGGTCCTGATTGTTTCGAGCCGCTTGCCGACCTGTTTCTCGTTGCTGATCCGGGTGAACAGAAATGCATAAGCGACGGCGCCGGCGCTGAAGCCGGCGAGCACGACAAACGCCAGTACTGTGCCGTCAATTCCAAACATTGGCCCGAACCCTTACACCCCAGCAGACGTCAGTCAGCGCGTTTCTCCATCGCCTCGAGCGCAATGGCGAGACGCTGCTCCTCGCCGTAATAGCGTGCACGCTCCCAGAAATGCGGACGGCCGATGCCGGTCGATACGTGCTCACCCAACAGCCGGCCGTTGGCGTCCTCACCCTTGATGTTGTAGAGGACGATATCCTGCGTGATGATGACGTCGCCTTCCATCCCGATCACCTCGGTGATGTGGGTGATGCGGCGCGATCCGTCGCGCAGGCGCGCTGCCTGGATGATCACGTCGATGGAACCGACGACGATTTCGCGCACTGTCTTCTGCGGCAGCGAATAACCGCCCATGGCAATCATGGATTCGATGCGGTTCAGGCATTCGCGCGGGCTGTTCGAGTGGATCGTGCCCATCGAGCCGTCATGGCCGGTGTTCATCGCCTGCAGAAGATCGAACACTTCGGGTCCGCGCACTTCGCCGACGATGATGCGCTCGGGCCGCATGCGCAGGCAGTTCTTGACCAGGTCGCGCATCGTCACCTCACCCTCGCCCTCCAGATTGGGCGGGCGGGTTTCGAGGCGCACCACATGCGGCTGCTGCAATTGCAGCTCGGCCGAGTCTTCGCAGGTGATGACGCGCTCCTCGCGGTCGATATAGTTGGTCAGGCAATTGAGCAGCGTGGTCTTGCCCGAACCGGTACCGCCCGAGATCACGATGTTGCAGCGAACACGGCTGATGATCTTGAGAACTTCGGCGCCCTGCGGCGAGATGGCGCCGAACTTGACCAGTTGGTCGAGCGTCAGCTTGTCCTTCTTGAATTTGCGGATGGTGAGCGTGGCGCCATCGATGGAGAGCGGCGGCGCGATGACGTTGACGCGGGAGCCATCGGGGAGGCGCGCGTCGCAGATCGGGCTGGATTCGTCGACGCGGCGGCCAACCTGGCTGACGATGCGCTGGCAGATGTTGAGGAGCTGCTGGTTGTCACGAAAGCGGATGCCGGTCTGTTCGACCTTGCCGTTGACCTCGATGTAGACGTTCCTGGAGCCGTTGACCATGATGTCGGCGATGTCGTCGCGGGCGAGCAGCGGCTCGAGCGGCCCATAGCCGAGCACGTCGTTGCAGATGTCCTCGAGCAGCTCTTCCTGCTCGGCGATCGTCATTGCGAAGTTCTTGATCGCGATGATGTCGTTGACGATATCGCGGATTTCCTCGCGCGCACTTTCAGGATCAAGCTTGGAAAGCTGCGACAGATCTATGGTGTCGATGAGTGCGGAGAAGACCTGGCTCTTGGTATCGTAATAGGTTTCGCTTTTTTCGCGCTGTGCCCGCTTCGGCTCAGGCGCCAATGGCGGTGCCTCGACCGCACGGCGCGCCGGCGGCGCGACAGGCGCGCTTGGCGCCGCGGGCCGTGTCAGAACCGCCGTGTCCACGGAACCTGCAGCCGGCGGCGCAACAGGCGCCGGTGCTGGCTGGCGAAATTCCGGCGTGAACCGGTTGCCGTCGTCGCTGCCTCTTTTACCAAACATGATCGACTACCGATTCCACTGCTGAAGCGTCACTTCTTGTTG
>NZ_RZRO01000109.1:0-22117 GCF_003997975.1 Mesorhizobium sp. M7A.F.Ca.US.005.03.1.1 | reverse complement strand
TTTCACAATCCGTGGCAGGCAGCCCTCAGCTCACCTGGACCTTCGACGACGCCTGGTCCTCCGCCAGCTTCTGCTGGAACATCTGCGCGAAGTCGATCGGGTCGAGCATCAGCGGCGGGAAGCCGCCATTGCGGGTTGCCTCGGCGATGATCTGGCGGGCGAACGGGAACAAAAGACGCGGGCATTCGATGAACAGGATCGGCAGCATGTGTTCCTGCGGAAAGCCTGCGATGGCGAACACGCCGCCATAGACCAGCTCGACATTGAACAGCACTTCCTGGTCGAAGGACGCCTTGGCGTTGAGCGTCAGATTGACGTCGAACTGCTTGTCGGAGAGCGGGTTGGCGTTGACGTTGACATTGATGGCGATGCCCGGCGCCTTGTCGCGGCCGCGCAGCGAATTCGGCGCGCCGGGGCTTTCGAAGGACAGGTCCTTCACATATTGCGCCAGAACGTTGAGCGACGGCTGCGCCGCATTGCCGTTTCCGTTGGCTGCGCCGACCGGCGCGTCATCTTTGCTGGCCATAAGCCTTGTCCTCTTGCCTGGGCAGCGTCGCTGACCGAATTGAAATCGGGCGTTCGCTACCATGGCGGGGATGACAAGACAAGGTTTGCCGCCTTGCTTCCCGGCTGCGGCATGGAGATGGGACGGCGCGTTAATCGTCCTTCAGGCGGCGCCACGGCGAGTTGTGATCCGGGCCGCGCTTCAGATCGTCCTCGCGCGAATAGTCGCCGTCTTCGAGGTCGATGACCCTGTCGCGCTGGCGGCCACGAAAACCGCCGGTCGAGAAATCGGTAGCGACGACAATGCGGCCCTTGAACCGGCTCCAGGCAAAGTCGCGCAACGGCGGCAGAAACAGCAGCAGGCCGATGATGTCGGTGATGAAGCCGGGGATGATCAGGAGGATCGCCGCAACCACGATCATGGCGCCGTGCGCAAGGTGGCGGCTGGGGTTCTGGCCGGCCGCCATCTCGGTGCGGATGCGGGCCATGACACCAAAACCCTGGTATCGGAGCAAAAGCACGCCGGCGATGCTCGAGGCCAGCACGAGGCCTACCGTCGCCAGCGCGCCGACCTCGCGGCCGACGATGACGAAACCGGCAATTTCCAGCAGCGGCAGTGCAAAGAGAAAGAAGGGAAGCAACGAAATGCGCAAGTCTTGCCAACCTTTTTCGATCGTTATGACCGTTTTGATTGTTTTGGCCGCCAACTGGCAATCGCCGCTGGCACCGAGGCTGTTAGATAGGTATGCCTGCCTTTGATTTGAATGATTGCGCCTTGCGTTCTATATGCTTTGAATGTTGAACGCTATGCGACCGCGGCCATTGGGCCTGACGGTCCGGCCACAGGGCAGGGATTGATTGGCGGAAGATATGGGATTCTTCGACTTCGGCACGATTTTCTTCCTGATTGCGGCGGTGGTCATCTTTTTCCAGCTGCGCAATGTGCTGGGCCGCCGCACCGGCAGCGAACGGCCGCCCTTCGATCCGTATTCGGCGGCTCGCACCGGCGACAAGGATGCCGCCCAGAAATCCGAAAACGTCGTCTCGCTGCCGCGCAAGCGTCCGCCAGGCGAGCCGGCTCCCGACGCCTATGCCGCGATCGACGCTTTCGCCAAGCCCGATACCGACCTCAACAAGGGCCTGCGCACGATCAAGGACAATGATCCGTCCTTCGAGCCGAAGGGTTTCGTCGACGGCGCCAAGATGGCTTACGAGATGATCGTCATGGCCTATGCCGACGGCGATCGCAAAACGCTGAAGAACCTGTTGTCGCGCGAGGTCTATGACGGTTTTGTCGCCGCTATCGGCGAGCGCGAGGCCAAGGCGGAAAAGATCCAGTCCTCCTTCGTCGGCATCGACAAGGCCGATATCGTCTCGGCCGAGATGAAGGGCGGCGAGGCGCATGTCACGCTGCGCATCATCAGCGAGCTGATTTCGGCGACCCGCGACAAGGCCGGTGCCGTCATCGACGGCGACCCGGAAACCGTGGCCGAGGTCAAGGATGTCTGGACCTTCGCCCGTGACACGCGCTCGCGCGATCCGAACTGGAAGCTCGTCGCCACCGAGGAAGAAGACTAGGAAATACGCGGCGAGGCTCCGGTGTCGCTATCGCCTCTTTTTGTCGAGAAAGCCTTCGGCGATCTGCCCGGCTGGAACGATGACGACCATTCGGCGGCCTTCGCCGCCTTTCGGCGCTCGGCCTTCCATGTCCTGACCAAACCCTATCGCAGCGGCGCGCTCGGCGTCGACTTCGACGCCTTTGCGGATGCCTACACCGAGGCCCGGACCGTTTCGCCGGCGAATCGGTCGCCGGTTTTGACCCGCGGGAACGCCCGCGCCTTCTTCGAGCACCATTTTGTGCCGGCGCTTATCCCTGCGGAAAATGGGCTCGTCACCGGTTTCTATGAACCGCAAGTCGAGGCGTCACCGGTGCGCACGGACCGGTTTTCGGTGCCGCTGCTGTCGCGCCCGGCCGATCTCGTCGATATCGATGACGCAAACCGGCCGCCGGGCCTGGACCCCTATCTCGCTTTCGCGCGCCAGACGCGGAACGGGCCGGTCGAATATCATGACCGTGGCGAGATCGAGCGCGGCGCGCTTGATGGCAAGGGCCTGGAAATCGCCTGGTTGGCCGACAAGGTCGATGCCTTCTTCATTCACGTGCAAGGTGCCGCACGCCTCGCCATGACCGACGGCCGGCTTGCCCGCGTCACCTATGCCGCCAAATCCGGCCAACGCTTCACCGGACCAGGCAAGGTCCTGAGCGAGATTGGCGAGATCCCGCTGGCGGAAGTGACGATGCAATCGATCCGCGCATGGTTCAAGGCGCATCCGGACCGCGTCGACGAGATCCTGTGGCAGAACCGCTCCTACATTTTCTTCCGCCCGGCCGATGTCGAGGACGTTGCCCTTGGTCCGATCGCCGCCGCCAAGGTGCCGCTGACGCCGGGCCGCTCGATCGCCGTCGACCGCCTGCTGCACACATTCGGCACGCCCTTTTACATCGACGCGCCGACGCTCGCCGCCTTCGACGCAAAACCATTCCGCCGCCTGATGATCGCGCAGGACACTGGCTCCGCCATCACCGGGCCGGCGCGGGGCGACCTGTTCGCCGGTTCGGGCGATGCCGCGGGCGAGATCGCCGGCGTGGTCCGCAATGCCGCGGATTTTTATGCGCTGGTGCCGCGCGCGCTCATTGCGGGTGCGGTCCGATGACCCGGCGCCCGGACAAGCTCAGCGAGGACGACCGGGTTCTGTGGAACCTGGTGGCGCGCACGGCCAAGCCGCTGAAGGGGAAATTTGCCGCCGACATCCCCGAAATTCCTGCCGAGGCCAAGCCAAGCCAGTCGCAGCCCGCCCAGCCCGTCGCCAATGTCGCAGGGATCGCGAAGCCGAAGGCGCAGCATGTCACGCACCGCCTCGACGAACCGACGCTGGACAAATTGTCGAAGGGCCGGCTGCCGATCGAGGGCCGCGTCGATCTGCACGGCATGACGCAGGACGAAGCCTACTCGCTGCTGTTCTCGTTCCTGCACCGGGCGCATGCCGGCGGCGTCCGCTATGTCCTGGTCATCACCGGCAAGGGCTCGTCCTCCGGCGGCGATGGCGTGTTGCGGCGCGCCGTGCCGGCCTGGCTGTCGACGCCTGCCTTCCGGCCGCTCGTCTCCAGCCACGATCATGCCGCCCGCAATCATGGCGGTTCGGGTGCGCTCTATATCCGCCTGCGGCGGGTCCGTTCATGAGGACGGGCGCATGACCCCGTTCGGCGAGAAGCTGCGGACGCTGAGAAGCGAACGCGGTGTCCGCCAGAAGGACATGGCGGCGGCGATCGGCGTCAGCGCCGCCTATCTGTCGGCGCTCGAACATGGCAGGCGAGGCGCCCCGACCTGGACGCTGATCCAGAAGATCATCGGCTATTTCAACATCATCTGGGACGATGCCGAGGAACTGGCGCGGCTGGCCGAGGCCTCGCACCCGCGTGTAAAACTCGACACGTCGGGTCTTTCCCCCGCCGCCACCGAGCTCGCCAATCTGCTGGCGGAAAACATCGAGAAACTCGACGAAACCGAGCTTCGCCGCATCACCGCATCGATCCGCGCGGCGTTGAACCAGCGGCCGTAGCCTGACGGTCCGCGCCGGTACAAGTTCGCCTGCCTCACGAGGAAACTGCCCGCCGGCGGCCCGCCGGCGGGCAAAGTGGTGAGATCATTTCTTGCCGGCGGTGCCGCCATTTCCACCCCGGCCATGATCGCCGTGGTCGTGGCCATTGTTTCCGCCGCCCAGGCAGTCCGACGCCCCGGCATCACCGCAACAGCGGCCGGCCCAGAGGTCGTTGAGGTTGGTTTTGGCACAGCTGGTGGTCTGATCGGCCATGGCGGATCCGGCCATGCTCGACACCGCGATAGCGGCAAGAAGGGTGTTTCGCAGAAAAGCAGTCATCTGAAGTCTCCATGGTTGGTTTCGGTTCACGGCTGTGTGTCGCTGGCCGGAGCGAAATGGTTCACGGAGAAATGCGAATTCTGGCGGAGGGCCCATCGATTTCGTCATCCACGGGCGGAGCGGGCGCGCAGACCCGAGGATCCATGCCGCGAGTTGCGAGCGTCGCGACGGGGCAAAAGATCTGGTGATGACGGTATGACGATTGCAGGCGCCTGTTCCTGCGCCGCAGCGTTCTTCATCGGCATCACGGCATGGATCCCAGGGTCTTCGCGACGGAGCTTCGCTCCTGCTCCGCCCTGGGATGACGAAGCGTTGGATGCCGCCCCTAGGGAAGCCGCCGTTGCTGGTGCCTACTGAACCGCGCCGACCAGAACTTGCTGGCCACCGCGGATCGAGACCCAGCGGCCGGTGTTGTCGATCGCCTGCCGCTTGAGGAAGCGGTAGCCGGTCGCGTCCCATGGCTTGACCTTGTCGGTCAGATTGTCGAGCACATAGTCGCCCTCGTCGGTGCGCACCGTCAGCACGGCGTGGCCCTCGCCGTCGGGCTTGCGCACGACGGTGATCAGAAGATCGGCAAGCGAGATGCTCATGCGCGAAAGCTGGCGCCGCTTTTCCAGCACATAGTCCTCGCAATCGCCGACGCCCTTGTCGGGATAAGCCCAGACCTCGTCCTTGCCGTAGATGTCCATGTCGCTCATCGGCTTGACGGCGGCGTTGACCCTGGCGGTGACATTGAGAAGCTTGCGCATCAGCGCGTCGGTCATCTGAGCCGGCGCCAGATTGGTCGGGCGGATCGAGCACTCGCCCGGATGCAGCTTGCAGAAATCATAGTGGCCGATCGGCTGCGAGGTGAGCCCCCCGGTCGCCATCGCTCCACCCGCCAAGGCCGGTGCCACCCAGCCCGCCGTCATTGCCAGCCCGGCCGCCACATACACGCGCAGCCGTCGCGCCATCGATGAGGAAATCATTGTCCCCGCTCACCCTTTGTTATTAACGAAAGGTTAAGGGGGATTTACAGTCCGTGTCAATTACGACGACGGTCGGATTGTCGGCATGGTTACCCGAGGGGCTGGACAGCGGCACTTGTGCAACAGAATCAGCCAGCCGGCCGGCTTTTACCGGTCAATCGCACGGTTTATCGCCGTTAAGCTTGGTTTTATGCATGTCATCGTCCCAAAACCCGCAATTTTGGACGACGTGCATTATCTCTTGGCGGCGCGGACCAGCTTCGGCTTCGCCGCGACACGCTCCTGGCGGCCGTAGCTGGTGATGAAGTCGACGATGCGCGGCACGATTTCGGAGCGGAAGCGCGAACCGTTGAACACGCCGTAATGGCCGACCGCCGGCTGCATGTAATGGGCGTGCCGCTCAGCCGGGATATTGGGGCAAAGATCATGCGCCGCCTTGGTCTGGCCAAGGCCTGATATGTCGTCGTTCTCGCCTTCGACCGTGAACAGCGCGACGTTACGGATCGCCGATGGATCGATCCTGGTGCCGCGATGCGTCATCTCGCCCTTTGGCAAGGCCTGCCGCACGAAGACGGTGTCGACGGTCTGCAGGTAGAATTCAGCCGTCAGGTCCATGACCGCCAGATACTCGTCGTAGAAATCGCGGTGCTTCTCGGCATTGTCGCCATCATGCTTCACCAGATGCATGAAGAAGTCCTTGTGGGCGATGATATGGCGATCGAGGTTCATGCTCATGAAGCCGGACAGCTGCAGGAAGCCTGGATAGACCTCGCGGCCGAAGCCTGGCACCGGCCACGGCGCATGCATCACGACATTGTCGCGGAACCAGTCGATGCCCTTTTCCTGCGCCAGCAGATTGACCGCGGTCGGGTTGCTGCGCGTGTCGATAGGCCCGCCCATCAAGGTCATCGTCGAGGGCACGAACGGGTCGCCCTTGGATTCCATCAGCGCCACGGCGGCCAGCACCGGCACGGAAGGCTGGCACACCGCCATCACATGCGTGTCCGGCCCCAGCGTGTGCAGCATGTCGATGACATAGTCGATGTAGTCGTCGAGATCGAATTGGCCGTCGGCAAGCGGCACCATGCGGGCATCGACCCAGTCGGTGATGTGCACGTCGGCATAGGGCAGCATCGCTTCCACCGTGCCGCGCAGCAGCGTCGCATAATGGCCAGACATCGGCGCCACGATCAGAAGCTTCGGATCGGGCTTGCGCCCGGCGGGGACAGCGCGCTCGAAGCGCACGAGATTGCAGAACGGCTTCGACCAGACGGTCTTCTCGGCGACCTCGACGCTCTTCCAGTCGACCACGGTCTTGCTCAGGCCGAAGGCCGGCTTGCCGTAGCGGCGCGTGGTGCGCTCGAACAGTTCGGCCGTCGCCGCGATCGAACGGCCCCATTGCGTGTGGGAAAACGGATTGAGCGGATTGGAGTAGAACATCCGCACCGCGTCGGCATAGAGGCGCGCCGGCTGCAGGGCGGCGTGGTTCATCTCATAGAGCTGGTAGAACATCGAGAAACCCCGCTGCTGCCTGCGACCGAAGGGACGACGAGCAGCGCCGAGCCTAAATGTCTCGCGGGGAAGTTAACAACTAATTGCTGCGATGCAATACGTCACGCTGCGTGACCAATGCTTCTTTGGTTCAAGGCCATGGAAATCGGGGCCGAACGGCGCCAGCCGGCTCAGTGTGCGGCTGCGAAATGTGTAGGTAGTGTGTCCGGCCCTTGCCGGACACAGGAAGCTCTAGACGCGCGCCATGCACACGGAAGTGTGGCCGGAGCCGATGAAGCCGAGCTGGCCGGCCGCGCCCTTCGACAGGTCGAGCACGCGTCCCTTGATGAACGGACCGCGATCGTTGATGCGCACGACGACGCTGCGGCCGTTGTTCTTGTTGGTCACCCTGAGCTTGGTGCCGAAAGGCAAGGTGCGATGCGCGGCGGTCATCGCCGACGGGTTCATGCGCTCGCCCGAGGCGGTTCTGGAGTGCAGCGCGTACCACGAGGCGCGGCCGCACTGGGCGGCGGCGGTCGCCGAAGAAGCGCCGACCATCAGGCCAGCAGCGATCGTTACCGCGACAATCGCGGTCTGTTTTGGGTTCTTCATATTTGGGGGATGGCTCCGTTTTTGACAGACCCCAGCCGTTAGGTGCCAAATAAGGCGGGAAATGCGGCAGTGATCTGGCGGTTCCGTGGCAATGGCACACGTTTGGAGTCGCTGGGTAACAGTCTGTCAGGGATTTTCCGGCACGCGATGGTCAATCAACGATGATCTTTGTGTTGCTATCGGGCATCCGTTTGACAAGATCGAACATTAATATCCAAGTAGAGCTCGGCGCGGCCGGGCCACTTCCTTTGGCTCTTTTATCGCGGTCCCGATGCTGTAACCAATCGACTTCAAAAGGGAGATCCGGCAATGAGGCTGACCAAAAATCTGCTGGCGTTGATTGTGCTTGCCGTCGGCGCGCTGTGGTCGCTGCAAGGCATCGGCGTTGTCGGCGGCAGCTTCATGACCGGCCAGTCGCAATGGCTCTATATCGGCGTCGTCACCATGCTGGTCGGGCTGATCGGGTTGGTGTGGGCGAACCGGTCAAGCGGGTGAGCTTGATGAAAGGTCGACCCCCACTCCGGCCCTTCGGGCCACCTCTCCCCCGATCGACGGGGTAGAGGAAGGGTGCGAGCTTACGCAAGGTTGGCTCCCTTCCTCTCCCTCCGGAGGGGGAGAGGTGGCGCTGCGAAGCAGCGACGGAGTGGGGGAAGGCGGTCCTCCAGGGCCCTGCCCCCGACAGCCCTACCCGAACAGCCGATCCAGAATCTTGCCCTCCAGCCGGGCCAGCTCCACCGAACCGCGCCGGCGCGGCCGTTCCACGGGCACATCCAGATCGAGCGCGACCCGGCCTTCACTGATCACCACGACCCGGTCGGCGAGCGCGACCGCTTCGGCGACATCATGCGTGACCAGCACGGCCGTGAACTTCTGCGCGATCCAGATGCGTTCCAGAAGCTGCTGCATCTCGATGCGGGTCAGGGCGTCGAGTGCGCCGAGCGGCTCGTCGAGAGCCAGGATCTGCGGGTGGCCGACCAGCGCGCGGGCCAGCGCCACGCGCTGCTTCTGACCTCCGGACAGCACCGAAGGCCATTCGTCGGCCCGGTCGGCAAGCCCGACCTCGCCGAGGATGTCGAGCGCGCGGTGCCTCGCTTCGCTATCGGTGGCGATGCCGGTCAGCCCGACCTCGACGTTTTTCACCACGCTGGCCCAGGGCAGGAGCCGTGGCTCCTGGAACATGAAGCGCGTGCGGCTGTGTCCTTCCTCTTCGACGCCGAAGGACAGCGATCCCGATGTCGGCCGGTCGAGCCCGGCCAGAAGCCGCAACAGCGTGCTCTTGCCGCAGCCGCTCTTGCCGATGACGGCAAGGAACTGCCCGGCCGGCACGTCCAGGTCGATGCCGTCGAGCACGGTCTTGTCGCCGAAGCGCTTGCCGGCATGCCTGAAGGCAAAGGCCCGCTGTCCTTCGACGGAGCCGATCGGCCGCACCGGCGTGGCGACGAAGGAACGGGCTGCGGTCAGGCTGGCGGCGGTCATGGGCAATCTCTCATCCGTTCTGGAAGGCCGGATGCCAGCCAAGCGACAGCCGCTCAAGCAGGCGGGCGAGGCTGTCGGCGAGCTTGCCGAGCAGCGCGTAGATCAGGATCGACAGCACGACGACATCGATCAGCAGGAATTCGCGCGCCTGCATGGCCATGTAGCCGAGGCCCGAACTGGCCGAGATGGTTTCGGCGACGATCAGCGTCAGCCACATGATGCCCAGGGCATAGCGCAGGCCGACGAAGATCGACGGCAGCGCGCCGGGCAGGATGACGCGGGAGAATAGCGTGCGACGGTCCATGCCGTAGACGCGGCCCATCTCGACCAGCTGTGGGTCGACGCTCTGGATGCCGAGCAGCGTGTTGACGTAGATCGGAAAGAACACGCCGAGCGCCACCAGGAACAGCTTGGCTTCCTCGTCGATGCCGAACCACAGGATGACCAGCGGGATCAGCGCCAGATGCGGAATGTTGCGGATCATCTGCAGCGTCGTGTCGGTCAGGCCGCGGCTGAGCGTCGATAGCCCGTTGGCAAGGCCGAGCGCAAAACCGATCGAACCGCCGACGGCAAAGCCGGCAAGGGCGCGCGCGGTCGAGACGCCGATGTTGCGGATCAGTTCGCCCGACAGCGTCAGCCGCCAGAAGGCCTCGGCGACCGCGCTGGGCGCCGGCAGCACGTTGGCCGGCATGACGCCGGCGCGGCTGGCAATCTCCCAGCCGGCAATGATCAGCGCCGGCAGCAGCCAGCCGGTGGCGTTGCTATGCAGGCGCGTGGAAAAGCTCATGACGAAGCCTGCAGGCGGTTGGCGCCATGGAAGCCGACCGAGAATTCGTTGGCGATGTTCTCATGCGCCCGCTGCCGCCTGGTGCCGAGCCCGAGTTTCGGAAACAGAAGCTCGGCGACGCGGTAGGCCTCCTCGAGATGCGGATAGCCCGAGCCGATGATGGTATCGATGCCGATCGCCTGGTATTCGCGGATGCGCCCGGCGATCTGTTCCGGCGTGCCGACCAGCGCCGTGCCGGCGCCGCCGCGCACCAGCCCGACGCCGGCCCACAGATTGGGCGACACGAGCAGCCTGTCACGGCGGCCGCCATGCAGCTCCGCCATGCGGCGCTGGCCGACCGAATCCATCTGGTTGAGGAAGCGCGCCTGCGCGTTTTCGATCTGGGCGTCGGTGACATGGCTGATCAGCCGGTCGGCGGCGCGCCAGGCTTCGTCCTCGGTCTCGCGCACGATAAAATGCAGCCGGATGCCGAAGCGCAGTTTTCTGCCGCGCCGCGCCGCCTTTGCGCGCGCCGCGGCCAGCTTCTCGGCCACCTGCGCCGGCGGTTCGCCCCAGGTCAGATACATGTCGACGAGGTCTGCGGCGAGGTCCTGGCCCGCATCCGACGATCCGCCGAAATAGAGCGGCGGCCGTTCCTGGTGCGGCAGAAGGTCGAGGCGGCCATTTTCGACGCGGTAATATTTGCCGTTGAAATTGACCCGCTCGCCGGACACCAGGCCGCGCCAGATGGTCAGGAATTCATGCGCCTGGGCATAGCGCTCGTCATGCGGCAGGAAGACGCCGTCGCCGGCGAGCTCGGTCGGGTTGCCGCCGACCACGACATTGAGCAGCAGGCGGCCATTGCTCAAGCGATCGAGGGCGGCGGTCTGGCGTGCGGCGAAAGTCGGCAGCGTCACGCCCGGCCGCAGCGCGACCAGGAACTTCAGTTTTTCGGTGAGTGTCGCGAGGCCCGTCGCGGTGATCCAGGAATCCTCGCAATTCTGGCCGGTCGGCAACAGCACGCCGGGAAAGCCGAGCCGGTCGACCGCCTGCGCGATCTCCTTGAAGTAGCCGAATTCGGGCGGCCGCTGCTGCTCCTCGGAACCGAGATAGGAGCCGTCGCCATGCGTCGGGATGAACCAGAAGAAATCGAGCGGTGCGGTGCTGGCAGGCGCGGTCATGTCTGGCACAGTCACGGGCGGATCTCCTGGAGATATGGGTGCGAACGCAAATGGCGCCGGGCGTTCTCACCCGGCGCCGTCAGGGGACAAGTCAGTTGCCGGGTGCCGTCCACACCGCGTCGGAGATGCGGACCGCGTTCGGGATCAGCCCGAGCTTGAAGAAGCGGTCTGCGGTCGCCTGCTGGCCGGCGATGATCTCGTCGGTGATCGGGAAGACGCCGAATTTGGTGCGGTTGGCGGCGATGATCTGCGCGTCGAGCGGCACGCCGGTCACCTCATGCAGCGCCGCGGCCACCTTGTCGCGGTTCTGGTCGGCCCATTTCGCCGCCTCGCCCAAGGCTGATATCGTTGTGGTGACGGTTTCGGGATGCGCCTTGGCGAAGTCCTTGTTGGCGAGGAAATAGGTGTTGACCTTCAGCACCTCGCTGGAGCGGGCCAGCACACGCGGCTGGTAGCGGGTTTCGGCGATGGCGAAGAACGGATCCCAGACGGTCCAGGCATCGATCTGGTCGCTGGCAAAGGCTGCGGCCGCATCCGCCGGGCTGAGATAGACCGGCGTGATCTGGTCGAACGGGATGCCGGCCTTCTCCAGCGCGGCGACGAGCAGATTGTGCGCGCTGGTGCCCTTGCCGACACCGACGCGCTTGCCCTTGAGATCGGCGACCGACTGGATCGGCGACGCCGGCTTGACGAAGATCGCCTCGCCCTCGCCATTCGACGGCAGCGCTGCGGCATAGACGATGTTGGCACCGGCCGACTGGCCGAAGATCGGCGGCGCGTCGCCGGTCCAGCCGACATCGATGGCGCCGACATTGAGCGCCTCGACCAGCGGCGGACCGGCGGTGAACTCGACCCACTTGACCGTCACGCCCTTGTCTTCAAGTGCCTTCTCGATCACCTGCTGCTGCCTGGCGATCACCGGCAGGCCGGTCTTCTGATAGCCGATGCTGAACTGCTTCAGCTCCTGCGCCGTGGCGCCGGACGACACGGCAACCGTCGCCGCCAGCAGGCCGATGCCGAAAACACGTCTCGTTAGATTGAACATTGATCCCTCTCCTTCGCTGCGGATCGGCGCCGGAAATGGCCTCGCCGGTTGGAAGATGGATGAGGCTAGGTAATTCTATAAATTTAGTAGAGGAATGATTTTGCGAGTTAGAGGGGAGAATGGGAATTATCTTCTTTGGCTACCTGGAATTCGCCATCCTGGGGTCTGCGCTGCGTCGCTTCGCTCCTTGCTCCGCCCTAGGATGACGAAGACGCGGGGGCTAGTGCCAATCGCCAATCCCCTCACTGCGACCAGTACTGCCAGGCCCAGTAAAAACTCTCGTCGCGTGGCGGCAGGCGGTCGCGCTCGGCGTCCCAGCGGACCGGCGTTGGCGATTTCGGTTGCTGTTCAAGCGGCTGGCTTTCCCTGGTCCAGGCGAGAAGCCAATTGCCGGCTTGGGCGAACAGCACGGCGGTGGAATGGGTCATCGGCATTCTCTCCTGCTCTTCTGGTTCCCAATCATTCGCGTCCCGCCCACGGGACGAGCACGCGCTCGATCCTGCGGAGGGTGAATTCCAGCACGAAGGCAATGGCCGCGATCACCAATATGCCCATCACCACCACGTCGGTGACGAGGAACTGGGCGGCCGACTGGATCATGAAACCAAGCCCGCGCGTCGCCGCCACCAGTTCGGCGGCGACCAGCGTCGACCAGCCGGCGCCGAGCGCGATGCGCAGGCCGGTCAGGATCGCCGGCAGTGCGCTCGGCAGGATGACATGGCGGACCACTTGGCGCTGAGTAGCACCCAGTGAGCGCGCCGCATTGATGCGTTCCTGCGAAACGCCGCGAACGCCGGACGCGGTCGACAATGCCACCGGCGCCAGCATGGAAATAGTGATCACCAGGATCTTCGACGGTTCGCCGATGCCGAACCAGATGACGACCAGCGGCAGGTAGGCGAGCGGCGGGATCGGCCGCAGGAACTCAAGCAGCGGATCGAAGATGCCGCGCCCGATCGTGCTGATGCCGATGGCGAGCCCAACCGGCACGCCGACGAGGATGGCGGCGACCAGCGCGGCGAAAACCCGGCCCAGGCTGGCGATCGCATGCTGCAGCAGCGTCGCATCGACGAAGCCGTCGCGGGCGACGGTGATGAACTTGTTCCACACCGCAACCGGCGAGGGCAGGAACACTGGCGACACCAGTTGCAGGCGGGCCGACAGCGCCCACAGCGCCAGCACCACCAGGATGGTCATCACGCTGACCGCGCGCGCGGAAACGCCTTTGCGTTTCGGGCTGGACCGCGACCACGGCACCGACAGGCCGTCGGCCTCGTCGACCTTGTGTCCCGGCCGCTCGGTGTAGGAGGTAACGGTCATGCCGCCTCTCCTTCGAAGATCGCGTCGGTTAGTTCGCCGCGCGCCGCGGCGAAGGCCGGGTCGGCCTTGATGGTGCGGACGGCCTCGCCCGATGCGTAGCGCCTGGAGAAGCCGGGTTCGAAAGTTTGCACCACGCGGCCCGGGCCAGGCGCCAGCACGACGATGCGGGTGGCCAGCACCAGCGCCTCCTCGATGCCATGCGTCACCATCAGCACGCCGACATCGCTTGCCGTCCACAGATCGAGCAGCGTCGTCTGCATGCGCTCGCGCGTCAGCGCATCGAGCGCGCCGAGCGGTTCGTCGAGCAGCAGGAATTCGGGTTCGGCGGCGAGCGCCCGAGCCAGGCCGACACGCTGGCGCATACCGCCGGAAAGCTCCCAGATGCACTTGTCGCCGGCGTCGGCGAGCTTCACCAGCGCCAGCAGCTCATCGGCGCGCCGCGCCCGCTCGGCCGGAGCGACACCGCGCAGCCTGAGCGCGAAGGCAACGTTTTCGCGCGCCGTCAGCCATGGGAACAAAGCATCGTTCTGGAACACCACCGCCCGGTCCGAGCCAGGTGCTGTGATCGGCTTGCCGTTGATTGAAGCCGTACCGCGCGCCGGCGCGATAAGGCCGGCGGCGACGTTGAGCAGCGAGGTCTTGCCGCAGCCGGAACGGCCGACCAGCACGACGAAATCGCCCTTGGCGACATCGATCGACACCCGCTCGACGGCAGGCGCTGCCTGGCCGTCATAGTGGATCGAGACCTTGTCCAGTACGAGATGGGGGTCGAGCACGAGATGCGGCATGGATGCCTCGCGGTTCGTTGAAATCCGACTGCCCCGGCCCTCGTCAGCGGTTCCGGGGCAGTCAGCACGCGGCGTTAGGGAAAAAGATCCGCGCGCGTTCAGAGCAATTCCAGGAAAAGTGTGAAGCGGTTTTCCGTCCGGAATTGCGTTAAGCGAGTACTAGTTCGAGGCGAGCGCCTCGGTGACGTATTTCGACGATACGTATTTCGAATAGTCGGGAAGCACGGCGTCGATCTTGCCTTGCTCCTTGAGGAAGGTGGATGTCGCTTCGACCGCCTTGACCGTGCCGCCGCCGAGGAATTTGTCGGAGGCCTGCTCTTCCAGCGTCGGGAAGACATAGCCCTTGAGCAGCTGCGGCACTTCTTCCAGCTTGGCGCCGGTGAGTTTGGCGATCGCGGCCGCCTGCGGCGACGATACCGACCAGGCTTCGGGCTTGGCGAGGAACTCGGCATATGCCGCGCCCGTCACCTTGACGAAGTCGCGCACCGCTTCCGGGTTCTTTTCGGCGAAGTCGGTGCGCACGATCCAGGCGTCGAAGGTCGGCGCGCCCCAGGCGGCGACCTGCGAGGAATCCACCACCACCTTGCCCGTCGTCTTGATCTGGCCGAGCGCCGGATCCCAGACATAAGCGGCGTCGATGTCGCCGCGCGAGAAGGCGGCGGCGATTTCCGGAGGCCGGAGATTGAGGATCTCGACCGACTTCGGATCGACGCCCTCATGCTTCAGTGCTGCGAGCAGGCTGTAATGCGTCGTCGAGACGAACGGCACGGCGACCTTCTTGCCGGCGAGATCGGCGATTTTCTCGATGCCGGCGCCGTTGCGTGCCACCAGCGCCTCGGATTCGCCGATCAAGCCGACGATGAAGATGGTCTGGATCGGCAACTCGCGGCTCGCCGCCGCCGCCAGCGGGCTCGAGCCGACATAGCCGATATCGACCGAACCGGAAGCGACCGCGGCGATGACATCGGCGCCGGAATCGAATTTGCGCCAATCAATGGTGGCCTTAGTCGCCTTTTCATAGGCGCCGTCGGCCTGCGGCACTTTCGAGGGTTCGACCACCGTCTGGTAGCCGATGGTGATCTTGAGGTCGTCGGCCAGGGCCGGGCCGAGGAAGGCCGCGCCGGCAAGTGCCGCTGATGAGAGGAGAACAATGCGTCGCGAAATGATGGACATGAAGGGCTCCTGAAAAGAGAAAAACCGGAATGCTTCATAATAGTCAGCTAATTCTATGGTTCTTGTAGAGTTAAATCCTTCCAACCAAGGCGGGCTTGTTAGAAAAAAGCTGTCGATGGTGAGGTGGTGAGGCGGATAGGGTGGTTGCGGTGGGGCAGAGTGTCGCCACAGGGCAGGCCTTTCGACGCCGGCGGGCCAGCGCCCCCCTCTGTCCCACCGACCTCTAACCTCCTGAACTGCGGTGATGGCTCCGCCTACGCCCACCGCGAACTAGAATTCCCGCTTCCGGCCTCTTCCAGGCAAATTCATGCCTCAAACA
This sequence comes from Mesorhizobium sp. M7A.F.Ca.US.005.03.1.1, assembly GCF_003997975.1. Taxonomy (NCBI): domain Bacteria; kingdom Pseudomonadati; phylum Pseudomonadota; class Alphaproteobacteria; order Hyphomicrobiales; family Phyllobacteriaceae; genus Mesorhizobium; species Mesorhizobium sp. M7A.F.Ca.US.005.03.1.1. Next base: position 6,535 of record NZ_RZRO01000109.1, on the reverse strand, counting down.
ACCGCCGATTTGACAACCCATTCCGCGTGTTCGAGGGTAAGTATAGTAATCTTATCGACATTGAGACTGGAGGCGACGATGAGCAGTCACCATATCGCGATGATCGCGCCCCCAAACTCGTGCGCTTTTGTATCCCTGTGGGCACAAAGGCTGGTCAAAATGGCCCGCGCGGCTTGAAAACGAAGCAAAATCAGCAGTTCTCGGCTTGTACATCATGTCACTAGAATTTATGTGTCATGCGGGCTTGGACGCGGCGGCAACGCACGCCAGGCGTTTTGCAACCGATGGTTCCATGCCGTCGCATGCCAGAGAAAATTTGATCTCATGCTCACCAAAAAAGGTAAGTACGGCCTCAAGGCGCTTGTCCACCTCGCGCGATTGCCGGCCGGGCAGCTCGCCTTCGTCAACGACGTCGCCACCGGCAACAACATCCCGAAGAAATTTCTCGACGCCATCCTGGGCGAGTTGCGCAATGCCGGCTTCGTCCAGAGCCGCAAGGGCAAGGATGGCGGCTATCGCCTGGCGCGGCCCGCCGACGAGATCAAGGTCGGCCATGTCGTGCGCGTCCTCGACGGTCCGCTGGCGCCGATCCCCTGTGCCAGCCGCACCCAGTACCAGCGCTGTGAAGATTGCAACGAGGCGACATGCCAAGTCCGACATCTGATGCTCGAGGTCCGGCAGGCGATCGCCGAGGTGCTCGATCAGCGCAGCCTCGCCGAAATGCGCGATATCTCTCTCGACGACCTGTCGGTCGGCATCGGCGATCTGCCGGTCGCGGTGAAGGTCCAGGCCTGACACTGGCGCTGCGCAGAGCGAAGGCATGCCTATGACCGGGCGCGCCAACTCCATCATCATTGTCGGTGGCGGCGCCAGCGGCGTCGTGCTGGCCGCGCATCTCCTGAAGTCGCCCAATCCCGACCTGCGCGTCACGCTGATCGAAAGGCGCCCGCATTTCGGTCAGGGCATCGCCTATTCGACGCTGCTGTCGGCGCATGTACTGAATGTCAGCGCCGCCGGCATGAGCGCCTATGCCGACGATCCCGGCAATTTCTGGCGCTGGCTTCAGGAACGCGGCCTGGCAACGGCTGAGGAGGCGCCCTTCTATGCGCCACGCAGCATCTATGCCCGCTATCTCGGCGAGTTGCTGGTCGATCTGGAAGCGCGGGAAAAGCAGAGCGGTCGGCTTCGGCTGATCCGCGAGGAAAGCCTCTCGATCACGCCCACCGCCTCCGGCGTCGAAGTGGCGCTGGCCAACGGCACCAGCGTGGTTGCGCATCTCGCCGTGCTGGCCACCGGCCACGACGAGGAGCCGGCGCAAGGCCATGCCATCAGGATGGGATCGGAAGCCGACACAGCACTTCCGCCCGGCGCCGGCGTCATGGTGCTGGGCACCGGCCTCAGCATGGTCGATGCTTTCCTGGCGCTGGAGCAACGCGGCCATCGCGGCGACATCATAGCTGTGTCCAGGCGCGGCCTGCTGCCCTCGCCGCATCGCAAGGGCAATCCGATCAAGCTCGACGTCGCCGACATTCCGCTCGGCACGCAGCTCTCCTATTTCGTCGGCTGGTTCCGCGACCTGATCAAGGAAAACCAGAAGGCCGGCATCGACTGGCGTGACGTCGTCGACGGGCTGCGGCCGTTCAACCAGAAGATCTGGCAGAACTGGCCGCCTTCCGCCAAGCGCCGCTTCGTCGAGCACACCAAGGCCTGGTGGGACATCCACCGCCATCGCATGGCGCCCGAGGTCTACGCCCGTATCACCGAGGCCGTGCAATCCGGCCGCATCCGCCTGGTCGCCGGCCGCGTCGTCGACATTGCGCGCAACGGCGAATTCACCGTCCAGGTCCAGTCGCGTCACACGCAGCGTCTCGAGACCTTCGAGGTCGCCCGCATCTACGATTGCTCTGGCATCGTGAGGGACATCTCGACCTCGTCGAACAGCGTCGTGCGCTCGCTGGTCGACCGCGGCCTGGCAAGGCCGGATCCGCTGCGCATCGGCCTCGACGTATCGACCAAATGCGAGATCATCGCCGGCGACGGAACCGTTTCGGCCAAGATCCTCGCCGTCGGCCCGCTGACGCGCGGCACCTTCTTCGAGATCGACGCCATCCCCGATATCCGCGTGCAGTGTGCGAGGCTGAGCAAGCAGCTGCTGGGCTAGGCTGTGTCGTAGATGATGCCGGCCTGCAAATGGCGGCTTCCTGTGCTTCCGGTGCTCACGTACCCAAAAGTACGCTCCGCTCCGGTTCTCGGAATCTGCCATTTTCGGCTCGCCTGACCTGAATCTCAACACACCCTCCAAGCCTTTGAGGCACAAACCGGAATTTCATTCCGCATCTGGCCGGTTGATTGGCACGATCTATCTTCTTTCCGACTGCAAAGGGCTGGAAAAGAGGCTACGCTGCCGCCCTGCCCAGAGGCGGTCGCTTGGTCATGGAGCATCGATATGAGCGAGCATGAGATCGCCGCACTGGACAGTGCCCCCTCGGAAGCCGAATTGTCCCGCCTGCGTCCGCCCTACAAGTCGGTGCTCGACCTGATCGGCCAGACGCCGGTGGTCGAGCTGACCAAGTTCGACACCGGCAAATGCCGACTGTTCATCAAGCTCGAAAGCCAGAATCCCGGCGGCTCGATCAAGGACCGCATCGCGCTGTCGATGATCGCCGCGGCTGAAAAGCAGGGCAAGCTCAAGCGCGGCGGCACCATCGTCGAGGCGACCGCCGGCAACACCGGGCTTGGTCTCGCCCAGGTCGGCATCCCCAAGGGCTACCGCATCGTGCTGGTCGTGCCCGACAAGATGTCGCGCGAAAAGATCCAGCACCTGCGCGCGCTCGGCGCCGAAGTGCGCATGACGCGCTCCGATGTCGGCAAGGGCCATGCCGAATATTACCAGGACATGGCCGAGAAGATCGCGGCGGAAACGCCCGGCGCCTTCTATGCCAACCAGTTCGCCAACCCGGCCAATCCGCTGGCGCATGAAACCACCACCGGCCCCGAGATCTTTTCGCAGCTCGACGGTGATGTGGATGCCGTGGTGGTCGGCGTCGGCTCGGGCGGCACGCTGACCGGGCTTGGCCGCTACTTCGCAAAAGTGTCGCCGAAGACCGAAATGGTGCTGGCCGATCCGGTCGGCTCGGTGCTGGCGCCGCTGATCAAGACCGGCAAGATGGAAGAGGCCGGCAGCTGGACCGTGGAAGGCATCGGCGAGGATTTCGTGCCGCCCAATGCCGATCTGTCGCTGGTCAAGAAGGCCTATTCGATCCCCGACAAGCAGAGCATGCTGGCGGTGCGCGACCTCTTGTCCAAGGAAGGTATTCTTGCCGGCTCATCCTCGGGCACGCTGCTGTCGGCGGCGCTGCGCTATTGCCGCGAGCAGACGGTGCCCAAACGCGTCGTCACCTTCGTCTGCGACAGTGGCAACAAGTATCTGTCGAAGGTGTTCGACGATTTCTGGCTGGCCGAGCAGGGGCTGGCCGAGCACGAGCAGCATGGCGATCTGCGCGACCTGGTGATGCGCTCGCACCGCACCGGCGACACCGTCTATGTCGGCCCGGACGAAAGCCTGCTCAATGCCTATGGCCGCATGCGCCGCTCCGATGTCTCGCAGCTGCCGGTGCTCGACAACGGCAAGCTCGTCGGCATCGTTGACGAAAGCGACATACTGGCCAAGGTCGACGGCCCTTATGACGGCCGCTGGGAGCGCTTCAACGGCCCGGTGCGCACGGCCATGACCTCCAACCTGCACACGCTGCAGGCCAGCCAGACGCTGGACGCGCTGCTGCCGGTGTTCGACCGCAACGAGGTCGCCATCATCTTCGACGGCGACGAATTCGTCGGCCTGATTACCCGCATCGATCTGATCAACCATCTGAGGCGCGCACGATGACCAGCAGCACCCCGCCAGCCGGCAAGAACCGACTGGCTTTTTCGACGCGCACCATCCATGGCGGCCAGAGCCACGACCCGCTGACCGGCGCGGTAATGGTGCCGATCTACGCCACCTCGACCTATGGCCAGCAATCGCCCGGCGTGCACAAGGGCTTTGAATATGCCCGCAGCCAGAACCCGACGCGCTTTGCTTTCGAGCGCGCGGTGGCCGACCTCGAAAGCGGCTCGGCCGCCTTCGCCTTCGCGTCCGGGCTGGCGGCGATCGCCACCGTGCTGGAGCTGCTCGATTCCGGTGCGCATATCGTTGCCACCGACGACATCTATGGCGGTTCCTTCCGGCTGATGGAGCGGGTGCGCAAACGCTCGGCCAATCTGCAGGTCTCGTTCGTCGACTTCACCGACCTTGCCGCCGTCGAGGCCGCGATCCGGCCCGAGACGAAAATGCTGTGGGTCGAAACCCCCACCAACCCGCTGCTGCGCATCGTCGACCTCGAAGGCGTCGCCGCACTTGCCAGGCGCAAGGGGATTCTCACGGTCGCCGACAACACCTTCTGCAGCCCCTATATCCAGCGGCCGCTGGAGCTTGGCATCGATATCGTCGTGCATTCGACGACCAAATATCTCAACGGCCATTCCGATATGGTCGGCGGCGTGGCCGTCGTCGGCGACAACAAGGATCTGGCCGCCCAGCTGAAATTCCTGCAGAACGCCATCGGCGCCATTTCGGGCCCGTTCGACAGTTTTCTGGCACTGCGCGGGCTGAAAACGCTGGCGCTGCGCATGGAGCGCCATTCCGCCAACGGCCTGAAGATCGCGCAATGGCTGGAAGCGCGCCGCGACGTCCGCCGCGTCATCTATCCCGGCCTCGCCAGCCACCCGCAGCACGCCGTCGCCGTCCAGCAGATGCATGCCTTCGGCGGCATGATCACAGCCGTGCTCGACCGCGACCTAGCCGGCACCAAAAAGTTCCTCGAACGCACGCAATTGTTCACGCTCGCCGAAAGCCTCGGCGGTGTGGAGAGCCTGATCGAGCACCCGGCGCTGATGACGCATGGCTCCATACCGGCGGAGAAACGGGCCGAGATCGGCATATCGGATTCGCTGGTAAGGTTGTCGGCGGGGATCGAGGATGGCGATGATCTGATCGCCGATCTGGATCAGGCGCTGGCGGGCTAGAAGCTCAATCAACTTGCAACTTCAGCGTTGCCCCTCATCGCCCTGCCTTGGCTCCTTTCCTTTCCTTTCCCTCCGGAGGGGGGAGAGGTGGCTCGGCGAAGCCGAGACGGAGTGGGGGAAGGCGTTCGCAGACGCGCAGTCGCCGCAAGACAGGCACAATCTGACGAGCAAGAGACCTCAGGCGCGCGGCGAGGGTCGACCCCCACTCCGTCGAGCTTCGCTCGACACCTCTCCCCCGATCGACGGGGGAGAGGAAGGGCAAGGGGCGGCGCGCGGACGTCTCATGATGATGGACCGGCCAATTGACCCCGAACCCCATCTGCCCGAAATGTAGCGCCCCATGGCCACGCGCGAACCACCCAAGCCCACTGAACCCCTCACTTTCGCCGTGCTGGTGTTCCCAGGTTTTCCGATGATGGCGTTCAGCTCGGTCATCGAGCCGCTGCGCGCCGCCAATGTCCTGGCGAAAAGAGAATGCTATCGCTGGATCATCGTCGGCGGCACGAAAGGTGCGGTCGAGGCGTCGAACGGCGTCGTCATCCAGCCGGGCTTTTACGCCGAGGATGCCCCGAAGGTCGACCGCATCGTCGTCTGCTCGGGCGGCGATGCCGATCACCTCGTCGCCGAGGACGCTGCACACTGGATCCGCAAGAGCCTGCGCAATGGCGCCCATATCGGGGCGGTGGCGGATGCCGCGTTCTTCCTGGCGCGCGCCGGCCTGCTCGACGGCCATGCCTGCACCTTGCACTGGACCAGCCAGGCCGCCTTCACCGAAGCCTTCCCCAACATCGAGCTCAGGCGCGACCTCTATGTCATCGACCGCAAGCGCTTCACCTCGGCCGGCGGCGTCGGCAGCCTCGACATGATGCTGGAGATCATCACCCGCGATTACGGCGCCGAGCTTGCCGCCGGCGTCGCCGAATGGTTCGTGCACAGCCAGCTGCGCTCCAGCATCGACCGCAAGATGATGCCGCTGCGCCTGCGCACTGGGGTCCAGAACGAGCTGGTGCTGTCGGCCATCGCCATCATGGAGGATGCGGTCGAGGAACGGCTCGGCATGGCCGAGCTGACCGCGAAGCTCGGCGTGTCCTCAGACAAGCTCGAGCGCTCCTTCCGCTCCGAACTCGCCATCTCGCCCAATGGCTACTACCGGCGCCTGAGGCTCAAACGCGCCGCCGATCTTTTGGCGCATTCGACGCTCGCCGTGCGCGACGTGGCGCTGGCATGTGGGTTTGCCTCGATGTCGAGTTTTGCCCGGGCGTTTCGCGAGGAGCATGGCCATCCGCCGAAACTGGCGCGGAGGCATTAGGGTAGTCAAAGGAATGGCGGGACAGCGCCCCCCTCTGTCCTGCCGGACATCTCCCCCTCAAGGGGGGAGATCGGATGTAACAACGGCTTTCGCCAATTTTCAGCGATGAAGAAAAGAGCGATGAGGCCAAAGCTGCCAATCTCCCCCCTTGAGGGGGAGATG
>NZ_RZRO01000108.1:0-22197 GCF_003997975.1 Mesorhizobium sp. M7A.F.Ca.US.005.03.1.1 | reverse complement strand
GTCGCCAGCAGCGCCGGCGCCGACGCGATTGCCTGGAATGCCGCGCTGACGGCGTTCTCGATGTTGATGGCGCTGGCGCTGGCCGGCGTCGTGTTGCGCAACCTGGCGTTCATGGGCATCGTCGAGCTGACCTTGAAGATGATGGCCGACATCGCCGCCGATGCTTTCCATCGCGTTCAGCGCTTTTCCACCGACTGGCATGCCAACAGCTTTGCTGGCTCGACCGTGCGCAAGGTGACGCGCGGCATGTGGGCGCTCGACCTGCTCAACGACACCATCCTCATCGCACTGCTGCCGTCGATCGTCATGCTGGTCGGGTCGACGTTGCTGCTCGGCTGGTTCTGGCCGTTGATGGGTGCGGTCGTTGCTGCCGGTTCGGTGCTGTTCATCACGGTGACGGCGCTGCTGTCACTTGGCTATGTCGCGCCGGCGGCAAGGCTCGCCAACACCTGGGATACCCGCCTCGGCGGCTCGCTGGCCGACGCGGTCAGCTGCAACGCCGTGGTCAAGGGCTTTGGCGCCGAGGAGCGCGAAGAACGCCGCCTGGCCAAGGTCGTCGCCAAATGGCGTGCGCGTACACGGCGCACCTGGGTGCGCGGCACCATCAACGGCACCACGCAAGGAGTGCTGCTGCTGGTCATGCGCGCTGCGGTGATCGGCCTGGCGCTGATGCTGTGGTCCTGGGGGCAGGCGAGCGCCGGCGACGTTGCGTTCGTGCTGACCTCGCTCTTTGTGCTGCAGGGCTATCTCAGGGACATCGGCACGCATATCCGCAACCTGCAGCGCTCCATCAACGATATGGAAGAGCTGGTCGATTTCCAGTCCGAACCGCTCGGCATCGAGGACCGGCCAGGTGCCAAGCCGATCCGGATCACCGAAGGACGGATCAGCTTCGACAACGTCACCTTTCACTATGGCCATCACCGATCCGCGCTTTACCGCGACTTTTCGGTCGATATCGCGCCGGGTGAGCGCGTCGGGCTGGTCGGCCATTCGGGGTCGGGCAAGACGACCTTCGTCAAGCTTATCCAGCGGCTCTATGACGTGAACGCGGGGAAAATCCTGGTCGACGGTCAGGACATCTCGCAGGTGGCGCAAGCCTCGCTGCGCGGGCAGATCGCCATCGTTCAGCAGGAACCGATCCTGTTCCACCGGTCCCTGGCCGAAAACATCGCCTATGCCAGGCCGAGTGCGTCGCAGGAGGAGATCGAGCATGCCGCGAAGCTGGCGAGTGCGCATGACTTCATCACCAACCTGCCAAAGGGCTACGGTACACTGGTCGGCGAACGCGGCGTGAAACTGTCGGGTGGCGAGCGTCAGCGCGTGGCGATCGCACGCGCCTTCCTTGCCGATGCGCGCATCCTGATCCTCGACGAGGCGACATCGAGCCTCGATTCGGAATCGGAGGTGCTGATCCAGCAGGCGATGGAGCGGCTGATGGTCGGCCGCACCACGCTGGTCATCGCGCACCGGCTTTCGACAGTGCGGGCGCTCGACAGGCTGCTGGTCTTCGATCGCGGCAACATCGTCGAGGAAGGCTCGCATGACGAACTGATCCGGCTGAAAGGCGGCATCTACCGCCGTCTGTTCGAACGCCAGGCGCTCGAACTGACCAAGGGACTTGTCAGCTGACCTGAGGCGGCCTCCAGCTTCGGCCGGAGGCCGCCTCTGTCAGGCACGGTCAGCCCAGCGGGCTGGAGCAGGAGATGCGATCGCAGGGAGGCAGTCGACCCGTCGATCAGCGCCGTGATGCTGGCCGACTTGATTTGCCTGTGAAGTCCTGTCCGGATAGTAAGTCTTGGGACCTCTGTTCATCATATTGACCGAGATACGTTGTTTCTACCATTGGTTGATATATATCCGATGGAGGCAACCCACGGACGTTCTTCACGATGCATCTTTCTGCGAATGCCGAGGAAAAGTTGGCTGCGCCGTCAGTGCTGGAATCTCAGCATGGCTCGGTTCGGCCGCTTGCTGCCGAAGATCTCGAGCGCGTCGCCGCACTCTTCCTGACGAAGTTTCGCCGGCGGCGCCGTCACCTCCTCGATCGCGCTATCGCCGAAACGGCCGCGTATATGAGGGAGATTTATCTCGACCCTGCCGGCCACTCCGGTGAAAGCAACGCTCTTGTCCAGATCAACCGGCAGGGCCGCCTGGGTGGGTTCCTCGGCGTTTTGAAAGCCCGCTACGAGCTCAATGGTGCGCCATTGAATGCGGCGATCATCGGGCCGCTCATGGCCGACCCCGGCACCGATGACGGCTCGGCCGGACCGCAATTGCTGCGGGCATTGCATCAAGGCGAATTCGATCTGCAGCTGACCGATTCGGCCAACCGGACATCCTTGGCCTTCGCGCGCCCGATGAAGTATCAACTCCTGCCGGTGCATTGTCTGGGATGGACATATGTTTTCCGGCCGGCGGGAATGGCCGCCGCCGCACTGCACCGTAAATGGCCCGGCCTGCCTCACCTTGTACTCGACCCCTTTGCGCGAGCATTCGATGCTCTTGCGAAAAGAAGGTTCGAGCCCCCCGTCCAGCATTCATCGTCGCATCGCACCCACCGTGAGCCGATCAATGCCGTGCAATTTGCCGAGGAACTGCCGACCCTCCTGTCTGGTTACGCTCTTCGGCCGAGTTGGAAGGATGGGGAGCTGCCACGGCTGCTTGCACTGGCGGCCGAGAAGCGGGCCGACGGCCCCCTTCATTTCGGTGGGATCTACGACGAAACGGGCAAAATGCTCGGTTGTTATGCCTTCTATGGTCAAGCCGGCGACATGGCGAACCTGTTGCAAATCCAGGCATTCGGATCGCATTGGGGCGCGACGCTGGATGCGCTTGTCGCCGCCGCATGGGAGATGGGCTGCGTGGGCATCACCGGGCAGACGCAGACCAGATTCATATCTCAACTCTTTGGCTACAAGAATGTCTTCTTCCGCTATGCCGGGGGAACGATGGTCCGCTCGCGGATCGCCGAGGTCACGGAAGCGGTCCGCTCCGGCGACATCTTTATCGGTGGAGTGGTGGGCGACCGCTGGACCCGCCTCAGTTCCGATGATTTCGGCCGCTGATCGCCTTCAACCGGTGGTCAGCCCCAGCGGCTGGCTGCGCTCGGTTACAAAGGCCGCCTGCGGACTGGGCGCCTCCTGAGGCGTCCAACGCCCGGTCTTTTCATTCCAGCCGCCATGTTCTATGTCTGCCGGGCAGCGCGGGGGCGCGTCTTGTCAATCGTAAAAGCATCCGGTACGCCCCGCTCATGACAGTTACCGTTCGTTTCGCCCCTTCGCCGACCGGCCGCATCCATATCGGCAATGCGCGCACGGCTCTGTTCAACTGGCTGTTCGCCGTGAACAACAAGGGTCGCTTCATCCAGCGCTTCGACGACACCGACATTGCGCGCTCGAAGCAGGAGTTTTCCGACGCCATCCTCTACGACCTGCATTGGTTGGGCATTTTTCCCGACGCCACCGAGTACCAGTCGCGGCGCTTCGAAGTCTATGACGCGGCGGTCGAGAGGCTGAAGGCGGCAGGCGTTCTCTATGCCTGCTACGAAACGCCGGAGGAGCTGGATCTCAGGCGCAAGGTGCGCCGCACGCGCGGTCTGCCGCCGGTCTATGGCCGCGAGGCGTTGACCCTGACGCACGAGCAGATCGCCGAATACCAGACCGATGGCCGCCGGCCGCACTGGCGTTTTCTCCTGCCCAATTTCTCAGGCGATCCACAACAGCCGGAACGCACTGAAATCCACTGGAACGACTTGGTGCGCGGTGAGGAAACCGTCGATCTGGCCTCGCTTTCCGACCCGGTCCTGGTGCGCGAGGACGGCACCTATCTCTATACGCTGCCTTCCGTGGTCGACGACATCGAGATGGGCGTCAGCCATGTCATCCGCGGCGACGACCATGTCACCAACACCGGCGTGCAGATCGCCCTGTTCCAGGCACTGGCTGCCACGCCGCCAGTGTTCGGCCACCACAATCTCCTGACCACCGCATCGGGCGAGGGCTTGTCGAAGCGCACCGGCGCGCTCTCCATCGAAAGCCTGCGCGAGGACGGGATCGAGCCGATGGCCGTCGCATCATTGGCGGTCCTGGTAGGCACTTCGGAGAATGTCGCGGCGATGCCGACGATGGGCGAACTCGCCGAACGCTTCGATCCGGCGGCGACATCGAAATCCGCGGCCAAGTTCGATCCGGACGAGCTGTTCGTGCTCAACCGGTCGCTGCTGCACCACATGCCGTTCAGCGAGGCACAAGACCGTCTGATCGTGCTCGGCGTCTCCGGCGAGCAGGCCGAACCGTTCTGGCTGGCGGTGCGCGGCAATCTCGACAGGCTGGCCGATGCGGTCAACTGGTGGCGCATCCTGCGCGAAGGACCGCAGGAGAAGCCGGAATTTTCCGATGACGACCGCGACTTTCTTCGACAGGCATTCGACCTGCTGCCGGAGGAACCCTGGACCGCGACGATCTGGAAGGACTGGACGGGCAAGATCAGGGAAGCGACCGGCCGCAAGGGCAAGGCGTTGTTCATGCCGCTCAGGACAGCCCTTACCGGACTGCCTTCGGGGCCGGAGCTTGCAGATCTATTGCCGCTGATGGGTCGGGAAGGAACGTTGGCCCGACGACCCTGACCTTGCGCTGTTCCGGCGGCAGCGCGGACACGGGCGACGTCACCGGCCTGGCGGAAAGCCGCTTGATCGCCTCGCGGTCGAGCCCACCTTCCAGATTGGCCAGCGTTTCGGGATCGGCGCCCGGATCAGGTTTTGCAACCGGGACTGGAATGAATGATGACGCGTCTGTCTCTGGCTGCGATTGCACCGGATTCGGCGGATTGCCGGCAATGATCTGGAAGCCCTGCGCAGCGGCGTTGCAGCCGCAAGCCGGCGGCCGCGACATGCCGGGCCGCTTGTAGAGATAGGCGGTCGGCAATTCGCTGTAAGGTCGGCCGGTGACAGATGACATCATCGACGCCGAATCGTCGTCCATGCCGCGCGAATAGAAAACCTGCATCTCGGTGCCGGGGCAGCTCGATTCGCAATTCTTCTGGTCGCGTTCGAAATCGCCTGCCGAGGCCGAGTTCGACATAGGGAAAAAGTAGCCGTCGCAGGTGCGCACACAGGACGTGTGGAATTCGCCACCGACGCTCGGAAAATCCGGTACGCCGGGCTGGTTGAGCACACGGCGGACATTGCGCTCCTCGCTGGGATCGTCGGGCTGGTTGGGTTCATCAAGCATATCGAGCTGCTTGCTGTTGCCGCCGAAGAGCTGATCGAACAGGTTTGCGCTGCCGCCGTCGCGGTTCGCTTCCTGCAAAGGCGCACGCCGAGGCGCAACGGTGTCGTCGCGGCAGCCATTGGCGTCGAGCGCCGCCAGGATGCGTCCGCGATCGCGGCGAGAGCCACCGCCAGCCAGCCGCTCGCGCTTGTTTTGCAAGGCGTCGAGATTGGCATTCATGCGGTCGATGGTGGCGTTGAGCCCGGCGCATTGATTGAGGTTGCGGCCAAACAGCGAAAAACCGCACCCGGCCTGGCTCGCCTGGCTGCGAGCCTTCGAAATCTGCTCATGCTGCCTGGCAATCGCGGAATCGTATTTCCGGACTAGCGCCGGACCGCCACCGCCGCCGCGCGAGGACGCGGCAAGATCGGCTTCCAACTGGCGGCAGACCCGCGAAGCAGCCTGTGGCTCGGCTACTCCCCAGGTTGCGGACAACAGCAGGCCAAGCAGCACGGCAGCATGCGCCTGCTTCCACCCTCCGCTTGCCATCCGCCCAAACTCCGCCTTCCAAATCGGCTGTTAGCCCCGCAAGGCTACCGTGTTCGCGGTTAACTGCAGTTTACCGCGAAATCCGTGTTCAGCCCAGATTGACGACCGCTTGTGCCTTGTGGGCGGCTTCGACCACGGCAAGCGCCGTCATGTTGACGACGCCGCGCGAGGTGACAGACGGCGTCAATATATGCGCCGGCATGTCGGTGCCGAGCAGGATCGGCCCGACATGCAGCGCATCCGTCATGGTTCTGAGCGCCGTCAGCGTGATGTTGGCCGAATCGAGGTTGGGGAACACCAGCAAATTGGCTTCGCCCTTCAGTCTCGAATGGGGATAGACGCGCTGGCGCAGGTGCTCCGACAGAGCAGTGTCCGCATGCATCTCGCCATCGCATTCAAGGTCAGGCGCGATGCGCGCCAGGATCGCCGCTGCTTGCCGCATCTTCAGGGCGCTGGGCGAATCGCGCGAGCCGAAATCGGAATGCGACAAGAGTGCTGCCTTCGGCTCGATGCCGAAGCGCTGGATTTCTTCCGCCGCCAGCACCGTCATCTCGGCGATTTCTTCCGCCGTCGGGTCGACGGAGACGTGGGTGTCGGTCAGAAAGATGATGCCGCGCTGCGAGATCAGCATTGAAAGCGTCGACAGGTCGTGGTCCTTGATGCCGGCGCGGGGGCCGATGATCAAGGTGACGTTGCGCAGATGCCGCTCGAACCGACCTTCGAGGCCGCAGACCATGGCGTCGGCATCGCCGCGTTTCAGCGCAAGTGCTGCGATCACCGTGTTGTCGGTGCGCACCATGGTGCGCGCGGCCTCCGTCGTCACGCCACGCCGGCCGGCGAGTTCGATCAAAAGGTCGACATAGTGGCGGTAGCGCGGATCGTCTTCCGGGTTGATGAGGCCGAAATCGACCCCGGGCTTGATGCGCAGGCCGTAGCGCTTCAGGCGCACTTCGATGACGTGCGGGCGGCCGATCAGGATCGGCTCGGCGATGCCTTCCTCGAGCACCACCTGGGCAGCCCGCAGCACGCGCTCATCCTCGCCGTCGGCATAGATGACGCGCTTGGCGCTCGATGCCTTGGCGGACGAGAACACCGGCTTCATCACCAGGCCGGAGCGGAAGACGAAGCGGTTCAGCTTGTCGATATAGGCAGCAAAGTCGGTGATCGGCCGCGTCGCGACGCCGGTGTCGCAGGCTGCCTTGGCGACCGCGGGCGCTATGCGCAGGATCAGCCGCGGATCGAAGGGCGAAGGGATCAGGAATTCAGGGCCGAAGATCGGCGTCTCGCCGGAATAGGCGCGGGCCGCGACGTCCGAAGGTTCCTCGCGTGCGAGCGCTGCGATTGCCCGCACCGCCGCCATCTTCATCTCCTCATTGATGGCGCTGGCGCCGCAGTCGAGCGCACCGCGAAAAATGTAAGGAAAACACAGTACGTTATTGACCTGATTGGGAAAATCGGACCGGCCGGTGCAGATCATCGCATCCGGACGCGCTGCACGCGCTATTTCCGGCATGATCTCCGGATTGGGGTTGGCCAGCGCCAGGATCAGCGGCTTCGGCGCCATGTGCTGGAGCAGTTCCGGCTTCAGTACGCCTGCCGCCGACAGGCCGAGGAAGACGTCGGCGCCCGAAATGACGTCGGCCAGCGTGCGCGCCTCGGTGTCCTTCACATAGGGGTCTTTCCAGCGATCCATCTCATCGGTGCGGCCCTTGTAGGCGACGCCGAAACGGTCGGTGACCCAGATGTTTTCGACCTTGGCGCCGAGCGAGACCAGCAAGTTGAGGCAGGCAAGGGCGGCAGCCCCGGCGCCGGAGGTGACGATCTTGATGTCCGATATGGTCTTGCCGGCGAACTCCAGCCCGTTGAGCACGGCGGCAGCGACGATGATGGCTGTGCCGTGCTGGTCGTCGTGGAACACCGGTATGCCCATGCGGGCCTTCAGCTGTTCCTCGACCTCGAAGCATTCCGGCGCCTTGATGTCCTCGAGATTGATGCCGCCGAAAGTCGGCTCGAGGGCCGAGATCGTCTCGACCATGCGCTCGATAGCGGGCGCGTCGATCTCTATGTCGAAGACATCGATGCCGGCGAACTTCTTGAACAGGACGGCCTTGCCTTCCATGACCGGTTTGGAGGCCAGCGGGCCGATATTGCCGAGGCCGAGCACGGCCGATCCGTTTGTGACGACACCGACCAGATTGGCGCGTGCGGTGTAGTCGGCGGCGGTCGCCGGATCGTCGCGGATTTCCAGGCAGGGGGCGGCGACGCCGGGGGAATAGGCGAGCGCGAGGTCGCGCTGATTGCCGAGCGGCTTGGTCGCCTGTATCTCGAGCTTTCCCGGCCTTGGGTGCTTGTGGAAGTAGAGGGCGGCTTCGTCGAGGTCCGAACGTGCCGTCTTTTTGCTCTCGCCTTCCATGCGGCCACTCCCTCGAAATCTGCCTGGAGATTCCCTTTTAGCATGCAGCCGTGGCTTTTCGCGACGCTAATTGACGCGCCGGCGGCAATACCCGGCGGCGCGTAGAAGACCTCGAATAATCAAATACTTATGACGATTTTCTGACGGACGGCTCCGACCGTTTCACGGATAAGTTGATCAAAAGGCGCTGACGTAAAGACCACCATCGACCGGTATGTTCTGCCCGGTCAGATAGCCGGCATGGACCGAGCACAGGAAGGCGCAGATCTGGCCGAACTCCTCCGGCGTGCCGAGCCGCTTGGCCGGAACATCGGCGCTGATGCGGGTCTTGCGCGCGGCTGCGGCCTCAGGGCTTTCGACTGTGCCGGCCTCATGCGGGCCGCGCAGCCGGTCGGTGTCGAGCTTGCCCGGCAGAAGGCTGTTGATGGTGACGTTGCGGTCGACAACCGTTCTGGCCACGCCGGCAAGGAACGAGGTCAGGCCGGCACGCGCGCCGGACGACAGGTCGAGGCCGGGAATGGGCACATAGACCGACAGCGAGGTGATGTTGACGATGCGACCGAAGCCGCGCGCCGCCATGCCGTCCAGCACGGCCTGCACGAGCTCGATCGGAGTCACCATGTTCTGGGTAACGCCTTCGAGGATCTTTTCGCGATCGAGCGTGCGGAAGTCGCGAAGCGGCGGTCCGCCATTGTTGTTGACCAGGATGTCCGGCTCGGGGCAAGCCACGAGCAGCGCCTTCTGCACCTCCGGCTTCGAGACGTCGCCGACGACTTCCGTCACCGTGACGCCATAGCGCTCGCGCAACTCAGCGGCGGTTTTCGCCACCAGCTCCGCATTGCGTCCGTTGACGACAATGTCGCAGCCGGCTTCCGCCAGCGCCATGGCGCAACCGCGCCCAAGTCCCTTGCTCGAAGCGCAGACGATGGCCTTCTTTCCGCGGATACCGAGATCCATGACGATTTCTCCTGTGATTTGGCCGGCAAGCTAGTCCTTCGGCTGGACCAATCGCAACCGTCATACGGTTGTTGCATGAATCGGGGCATAGGCTCGCGAAAGCAACGGTGAAATCGCGATGTCCGGCCAAGAGCCCCGCACTTTCCGCAGCATGTTCATTTCCGACGTCCATCTGGGCTCGAAGGCGGCCAAGGCCGAGTTCCTGATCGATTTCCTTCGATATCACGATGCCGATATCATCTATCTGGTGGGTGACATCGTTGATGGCTGGCGGCTGCGGCGGAGCTGGCATTGGCCGCAAAGCCACAACGACGTCGTGCAGAAACTGCTGCGCAAGGCGCGCAAGGGCGCCACCATCACCTACATCGCCGGCAACCATGACGAGTTCGCCCGCCAGTTCCAGGGCGTGCATTTCGGCGGCATCGTCGTTGCCGATCGCGCCATCCACGAGACCGCCGACGGCAAGCGGCTGCTCGTCATCCATGGCGACCAGTTCGACACCGTGGTCCACAATGCGCGCTGGCTCGCCTATCTCGGTGACCACGCCTATGACGCGGCCATGCTGGTCAACCGCGTGGTGACGCGGCTGCGCCAACTGCTCGGCCTGCCTTATTGGTCGTTTTCGTCCTGGGCCAAGCACAACGTCAAGAAGGCGGTGAACTTCATCGGCTCGTTCCAGACCATGCTTGCCGACGAGGCGCGCCGTTCGCATGTCGATGGCGTCATCTGCGGCCACATCCATCATGCCGTCATCGAAAATTTTGGCGATGTCCAGTACATCAACACCGGCGACTGGGTGGAAAGTTGTACGGCTGTGGTCGAGCATTTTGACGGCCGCATGGAAATCCTGACCTGGGCGCAGGTGCTGCCCGAGGCGCCGGACGAGCCCTTTATCCCGCTGCTCATCGAGGACCGGGTAGGGCAGGCGGCCTAGTCCGAAGTCCTTTCGGGCTTCGGAATCAATCAATTAGTCCAACCGGTTTCGTCCGGTTTTCGTCCATGTTAAGGGATCGATACGCGTTGCCCTCCGGTCGAATACAGCGCGATTGGATCGATTCATGTCCCTGCCGCAGCTCTCGCCCGAACAACTCGTCAAGCCGCGCCATTTCGAACTGCGCATGAGCCTCATCTTCGCGACGCTTTTCGTGCCGCTCGGAACGCACTTGCCGTATTTTCCGCTGTGGTTGCAGGCCAAGGGTTTTCATGCCGAGCAGATCGCGGTCATTCTGGCGGCGCCGATGTTCCTGCGCGTGGTGACGACGCCGCTGCTGACCGCGCTGGCCGACCGTGCCAGGGACCGCGCCGACGTCTATGTCGCGCTGATGGCTGCGTCGCTGCTTTTGTCGGCAGGTTATTTCCTGACACCCACCTATGCGATGGTGCTGGCGGTCTCGCTGGCGCTGACCATCGTCTGGACGCCGCATTCGCCGATCGCCGATTCGCTGGCTCTTTCTGGTGTCCGCCGCTTCGGTTCGAACTACACAAGCATGCGTAAATGGGGCTCGATTTCCTATTTGTTCGCCAATATCGCCGGCGGCTTCATTCTGTCGGTAACCGGTTCACAAGCCGTTCCGGTTATCATTCTGGTGGCGTTTGCCGCCGCCCTTGCCGCTGGCCTGCTGGCGCCGCGCCTTGGCCGTCCGCGGCGCGCCTCGCCGCTGTCGGCCACCGACATCCAGCATTCAGCGCCGAAGCTTCTCAACCCGTATTTCCTGTATTTCTCCATGGGCGTCGGCGTCATCACCGCCAGCCACGCATTCCTCTACGGTTTCGTCTCCATCTACTGGAAGTCGATCGGCCTCGGTGATTCGGTAGTCGGTCTCTTATGGGCTTGGGGCGTGGTGTCGGAAGTCTGCATGTTCATGATGTTCACCCGCTTTTTCGACCGGTTCTCCGTCGTGTCGGTCATGGTGATGGCCGGAATCGGCTCCATCGTGCGCTGGATCGCCTTTCCGCTGGTCTGGCCGCTCGGCCTCGGCATTCCCGGCTTCTTCGCTGTCCAGTCGCTGCACTCGGTCTCGGTGGCGCTGGGGCTGATCGGGCTGCAGAAGATGATCGGCGAAACGATCTCCGAGGAGCGGACAGGTGCCGCGCAAGGCATCGCCTATTTCTCCAACGGCTTCTTCATGGCGGTGGTGACGCTGGCGTCCGGCCCGCTCTACGACCGTCTCGGTGTCGACGGCTTCTTTGCCATGATCCCGATTGCGTTGATCGGACTGGCGCTGATCGGCCTTGCTGCGCGCTCAGCCCCAGAGCGCCGTATCGGGCGGTGACACCAGCGATCCCTGGTAGACAAGGCCCGGTACCCGGTCGCGGGCAAGCAGCAGCGGACCGTCGAGGTCGACGAAATCGGCATGCTGGGCAAGCAGCACCGCTGGCGCCATCGCCAATGAGGTGCCGACCATGCAGCCGACCATCACGCCGAAACCGAGTTCGCGGGCGCGATCGCGCAGCACCAGTGCCGCAGTCAGCCCGCCCGACTTGTCGAGCTTGATGTTGACGGCATCGTAGAGACCGACAAGCGCTTCGAGATTCTTAGCCTCGTGCACGCTTTCATCGGCGCAGATCGGCACCGGATGCGCGATATGGCGCAGGATCTCGTCATGACCGGCCGGCAGCGGCTGTTCGATCAGCGCGATGCTTTGTTCGGCGGCAAAGGCGAGGTTCGCAACGATGTTGTCGTCGCTCCAGCCCTCATTGGCGTCGAGGATGATGCGGCTGTCTGGCGCTGCCTGCCTGACCGCGCGGATGCGGGCAATGTCGTTGTCGCCGCCGATCTTGACCTTGAGCAGCGGCCTCGCGGCATTGGCGCGGGCCTGCGCCGCCATCGCCTCCGGCTCGCCCAGCGACAGCGTGTAGGCGGTTTCGAGCGCCTGCAAGGGAACAGCGCCTATCGCAACCGCCACCGATGTTCCGCTGAGCTTCGCCTCCAGATCCCATAGGGCGCAGTCTATGGCGTTGCGGGCGGCTCCGGCCGGCATGGCATCGAGCAAGGCGCTGCGGCTGATGCCATCGGCGATCCGGCCGCGCATGGCGTCGATCGCCTCGCGCACGCCCTCAATCGTCTCGCCATAGCGCTTGTAGGGGACGCATTCGCCGCGGCCGAAATGGCCGCCGTCGCTGATCGTGCAGGAGATCACTTCGGCTTCGGTCTTGGAACCGCGCGAAATGGTGAAGGTTCCGGCGATGGGAAAACGCTCGGCCTCGACCGAAATGACACGCGCCATATTTTTCTGCTCCTGCTGTGCGACAAGCGTTGTCGGCAAATCGACAGGTCAGACCCGTCAGGCTAAACAGGACGCCATGTTGACCATCGGCAAGCGCGACGCAAGCGGCACGACCGCAGGGGAGGCTGACCACGAACCGCGCGTGGCGATCGGCGAGGAGGACGGCGTTCTTGGCTGCGCTTTCTCCGGAATCTGGACGACACGGACCGTTGCACTCGTCGACGCCGACATGCGCAAGATCGAAAAGCGAAGCGGCTTCAAAACCTTGGCGCTCGATGTTTCCAAGATCGAGAAGATGGACACTGCCGGCGCCTGGCTGATCGACCGGCTGGTCAGCGCCTTCGAGAAGAAGGGTGTCGAAATCCAGATGCAAGGCCAGAGCGAGATCGCTTCGATCCTGCTCGAAGCTGTCGGCGAGGCCGTGCGGCGCGAACCCGAATCCGGCCCGGTGCGACCGCCCAACATCGTCATTCGCGCGCTGGAGGCGGTTGGCCGCCGGGTCTACGAGATGCGCGACGATTTTCTCGCGTCGATGAACATCCTCGGCGCCACCATCCGTGGCGCGCAGATGAAGCTCGGCCGTGGCCATGCCGTCAACCCGGCGGCGATTTTCAACCAGATCGACCGTATGGGCGTCGGCGCCATTCCGGTGGTGGTGCTGATGTCGGCGATCGTCGGCGCCATCGTTGCCCAGCAGGGCGCCTATCAGCTCAGCTATTTCGGCGCCGATATCTTCGTCGTCGACCTCGTCGGCGTGCTGATCCTGCGCGAACTCGGCGTGCTGATGACGGCGATCATGATCGCCGGCCGCTCCGGCAGCGCGATCACCGCCGAGATCGGCTCGATGAAGATGCGCGAGGAGGTCGACGCGCTGAAGGTCATCGGACTTAACCCGATCGGCGTCCTGGTCTTTCCGCGCCTTGTGGCGCTGGTCATCGCCTTGCCGTGCCTGACCATCATCGCCAATTTCGCCGCACTCGGCGGCGGCATCCTGGCTGCCTGGCTCTATTCCGACATTCCACCCGCCGCCTTCATCGACCGGCTGCGTGTCGCCATCGATCTCAGCACCATCTTTGCGGGCCTGATCAAGGCGCCGTTCATGGCCATGATCATCGGCACGATTGCCTCGGTCGAAGGCATGAAGGTCGGCGGCAGCGCCGAATCGCTCGGCCAGCACGTCACCGCCTCTGTGGTGAAGTCGATCTTCGTCGTCATCATCCTCGACGGGCTTTTTGCCATGTTCTACGCAGCGATCGAGTTCTGAGATGAAGCTGCGAAACAGGAAAAGGGCGGGTGCATTGGCGGATGACGCGGGCGAGGGCGATATCGTGCTTTCCGCGCACGACATCAGCGTTTCCTTTGCCGACAAGCTTATCCTCGACAGACTGTCGCTCGACATAAGGCGCGGCGAAATCCTTGGATTTGTCGGCGCCTCGGGCGCTGGCAAATCCGTTCTACTGCGCACCATTCTCGGCCTGACGCGCAAGCAGTCGGGCACCATCAAGCTGTTCGGCGTCGATATCGAGAAGGCTGATGATGCCGAGCGTCTGCGCATCGACATGCGGCTTGGCGTGTTGTTCCAGCACGGCGCCCTGTTCTCGGCGCTGACGGTGCTGGAAAACGTCCAGGTGCCGATGCGCGAATATCTCGACCTGCCGCGAAAGCTGATGGACGAACTGGCGATGCTCAAGATCGAGCTGGTCGGGCTGCCGCCCGACGCGGCGCAAAAATTCCCATCCGAACTGTCCGGCGGCATGATCAAGCGCGCCGCACTGGCGCGGGCGCTGGCGCTCGATCCCGACATCGTCTTCCTCGACGAGCCGACATCGGGTCTCGATCCGATCAGCGCGGCGGAGTTCGACGAGCTGGTGGTCAAGCTGCGCGACACGATGGATCTGACCGTCTACATGGTGACGCATGACCTCGACACGCTGTTCACCGCTTGCGACCGGGTGGCCGTGCTCGGCAAGAAGAAAGTGCTGGTCGAAGGCACCATCGACGACATGCTGAAGAGCGAGGAACCGTGGGTAAAATCCTATTTCCGCGGAAAACGCGCCCGGCAACTTGATCTTGCGGCGCGCGCATAGCCATAAGTGGGACAATGGAAACCAGAGCCAACTACGTCATTGTCGGCATCTTCACGCTGGCCGCGATCCTGGCGGCGTTTGCCTTCGTCTACTGGACGGCGGCGATCGGCGACAAGGGCGAGACGACGTTGCTGCGCGTGCGCATTCCGGGCTCGGCCTCCGGGCTCGGCCGCGGAAGTTTCGTGCTGTTCAACGGCGTCAAGGTCGGCGACGTCAAGCGCGTCTATATCGATGTCGACAATCCGACGGTTGCCATCGCCGATACCGAGATCGACCGCATGACGCCGATCACCAAATCGACGCAAGCCGATATCGGGCTTGCCGGCCTGACCGGGCAGGCCAACATCGAGCTCAAGGGCGCCGATCCCAAGGAGGTAAAGCTCCTCGACCAAGCGGAAAAGGAAGGCAAGGTCGCCGAGATCGTCGCCAACCCGTCGGCGGTGACCAACCTCTTGCAGACGGCGCAGAATATTTTTACCCGCGCCGACAAGGTGCTGACCGAGCTCGAAGGCTTCACCAAGGACGTTCGCGGGCCGCTGACGCAGACCGTCCAGAACGTCCAGACCTTCTCCGATGCGCTGGCCAAGAATTCGGACGGCATCGACAAGTTCCTGTCCGCCGCCAGCACGCTGGCCGATGAGCTGAAAGGCGTTTCCGGCAAACTCGACGGCACGCTGAAGGCGGCCGAAGGCCTTCTCAACGCGGTCGACAAGGACAAGATCAAGAGCATCGTCGCCAATGTCGACGCAGTAACCGGTAACCTCAAGCAGACGTCGAAGCAGCTCGACGGCGTGATCAAGAACGTCGATACAGCCGTGGGGTCGGTCAACGACTTCGCCAAACGGACGCAAGGCACGCTGGCCAAGGTCGACAACGTGCTCGACGGTATCGATCCCGCACAAGTGCGCTCGGCGCTCGCCAACATCCAAAAGGCCAGCGAGAGCGCCGACAAGGCCGCCGCCGACATCGCGGAGGTGACCCACAAGTTCGCCAACCGGGCCGACGACATCGACCAGACGATCAAGGACGCAAAGCAGCTCGCGCAACGGCTCAACGATGCCTCGGTGCGGGTCGATGGCATTCTAGCCAAGGTCGATACCTTGCTCGGGTCGGGGCAGGCCGACGGCGTGATGGCGGATGCGAGGGCGACGCTGAAGTCGTTCAAGCAGGTTGCCGACACGCTGAATTCGCGCCTTGGCGTCATCACCGACAATCTGGCGCGATTCTCGGGCCAGGGGCTTTCGAACGTCGAAGCGCTGGTGCAGGACAGCCGCCGTTCGATCAGCCGCATCGAGGAGGCGGTAACCGATCTCAGCCGCAATCCGCAGCGCATCCTGTCGGGTGGCGACGGCGAGGTTCGGCAATTCGATGGCAGGGCGCGGCGTTGACTTCGGCGTCGGCGCGCCCCAGAAACATGAGCCGCGAAAGCGGGTCGATCTTACGATCCGGGGACAACGGGGATCGCGCGTGAAGTCTGTGTGGGTGAAAACGGGCGGGTTGACATCGGCTGCGGCACTGCTTGCTTTGACGCTGGCCGGCTGTGCGGCGTTGGGCGGCAAGCCCGCGCCGCTCGATACGTTCGAGCTGTCGGCGCCGTCGGTCGACGCGCTTGGCCACAGCCGCCGCCAGATCCTGATCGCGCAGCCGTCGGCGCTCAAGGCGCTGGACAGCCAGAACATCGTCATCAAACCGTCGGATCGTTCGATCCAGTATCTCAAGGGCGCGCAATGGGCCGACCGTCTGCCGCTGATCGTGCAGGCGCGGCTGGCCGAGACCTTCCAGCGCTCGGGCAGCTTTGCCGGCGTCGGCAAGCCGGGCGAGGGCCTGGCGATCGATTATCAGGTGATCGTCGAGATCCGCTCATTCGAGGTTCGGGTCGACGGCGGCGAACATGCCGAGGTCGATCTGTTCGTGCGGATACTGAACGATCGCAACGGCGAGGTCCGTGCTTCCAAGAGCTTCACCGCAGCCGCACCCGTCTCGGGCAGCGGCAATCCTGCTTATGTCAGCGCACTCGACAAGGCGTTCGGCGACGCCGCCGGGCAGATCGTGCGCTGGACGGATTCGGTGATCTGAGCGCGACGCGCGCCGGAATCCCACCAGGCTTCATCCGACCAGGCTTCTCTACCTACAAGTGGTCGAAGATCTCCGGCCGGAGCTTTCCGGTCTTCATCAGGTGCTGCAGGGTGTAGGTCACGGACAGCGCGTCATCGAGCGCATCGTGCCCCTGCAATGGCGGGTGCTTGACGCCGTAGTAATCCGCAAGCTTGTTGCTCGGCGTTCTCGCCAGATCCTCGATCGGCATTCCGGCTGCGATCAGCAGCTTGACGGTGTTGTCAAACCGGGTGGCCGGGATCGAAGGCTGAATGCCCGCGACATAGCAGCTGATGGCGATCATGCTCAATTCGTCCTTGCCCCAGGACCAGAATCGCGCCCCTTCGGAAAAACGATCGATGTCGGCGAGAGCATCCCCTAGTGCCACCCCTTTTGTCTCCAAATCTTCCTCGGTGATGCCGGTCAGTTTGGTGAAGAATGGGTCCAGGGCGTATCTCTGACCAAACCGGTCGACCGGTCTGATATAGGCCTTGTGTGTTCCGAGCAGGGGGAAGTCGCCTTCAAGTCCAAGCCTGACGGCGCCGATCTGTGCGATCACCGGGTCGGGATCGTGGGCCGCGCACCAGAATCTGCGTTGCGAGCCCTCCAGGCAAAGAAACTCGCAGTCGAAAATGATTGCCGTCTTCACGATCACACCCTGCGAGCGTTAGGGCAGCGGTACTGTGGATGAATTATGGCGCCGTCGGGAGATCGACTTAGGGCGGATTCCGAAGGCATCGATAGTCTTGCAAGACCTGTTGCGGGCAGGTTCAACGCGTGCCGGACGTTAGAGCAGGCACAGGCGGGACCATGGCCCGCCTGTTCAATTCCTGTCTTAGTGCAGGCGGCCGCTCGCATGCGCCAGCATGGTGTAGACCTTGCCGGTGTCCGACGTCAGGTAGGTCTGCGCCATGATGTTGTCGCGGTCGTTGCGCGAGACATCCTTGAGCAGCTTCTCGAAATCGTCGCAGTAGCGGTCGACGGCGGCGCGGAACTCGGCCTCGGCCTGATACTTGCGACGGATCTCGTCGAACGTCTGCTGACCCTTCAGCGTGTAGAGCCGCCTTGTGAACACGTCACGCTCGCCGCGCCGGTAGCGGTTCCACAGCTCGATCGAAGCATCGTGGTCGATGGCCCGCGCGATATCGACGGAGAGCGAGTTCAGCGATTCGACGACATGAAGGGGCGATCGCTGGGCAGGCGTAGCGCGGGGCGCTTCCGCAGTCGCTGGGGGAGCTGCCGACCTGAGGTCCTCATCGTTCGATGCCGCGGTCAGCAGATCGCGCACCCAGCCACCCTGCGGCGTGCGGGCGTTGGCATCGCCGCGCGGACGCGGTGCCGCCTCGGTCGGACGGTCAAGGTCGAGCGTGCCGCGCAATGCAGGGCCGCCCAAGGGCGCCTGAGGCGTGCGCAGGTCCGGCTGCGGTGCCGGTGCTCGGCGCGGCGGCTCGGCAGCGCGTGCGGCCGGCGCTTGCGGCGCCGGACGCAGGTTGCGTGGTTCGGACCCTTCACCGCCGCGGCCGGACTTGGCCACGATGTCCGAAAGCTCCTTCAGGGCGTTGATCTGCTCGGAAACGGCGCGGCGGATGGCCGAAGTCGATTCCTTGGCCTCTTCCGGCATTTCGATGACGCCCTTCTTGAGCTCGGCGCGGGTCAGGTCGAGCTCGCTCTTGATCGAGCCCGCGGTGCGCCGCATCTCCTCGGTCGCATCGGCAAAGCGCTTGGTTGCCGAGTCGACGACGTCGGTGATGGCGTTGCGGATCTTGTCGGCCGACTCCATCGCCTTGCCTTCGGCGTTCTGCAGCGTCTGGCCGACGAGATTTTCGAACGAGCGCATGACCCTTTCGAGATCTTCCGACTTCTTGACCAGGCCGACGGCGAGGTCTTCGAGCGACGACTGCCGTTCGAGCGTGTGTTCGAGGTTGCTCTGGGCCGAGCTCAACAGGTCCGAAGCACTGGACAGCAGGCGGCTGTGCTCGTCGAACTTGGTGGCAATCGACGCGACCTCGCGCAAGGTGGACGACGACAGTTCCGTCAGCCTAGTCGTGTTCGAATCGACCAGACGTGCCGAGCTGGCAAAGGTCTGCGCGGCCTTCTCGGTGGTCGCGGCGAAGCTTTGCGTGCTGCCGCTCAGGCGTTCATCGACCTGGCCGAGATTGACCGCGGCCTGCTCGATCAGCTGGCCGAGCTGCGAACTGGACTTGGTCATCCGGCCGATGAGGTCGGCGACGCTGTCGGACAGCGACGAGCGGGCGCCCTCGACCGCCGACAAGGTTTCGGCGGTGCGGTTGGCGAGCGCGTCGACAAGTGCGGCATTCTCGCTGCGCAGCTTCTCGGTGGCGCGTTCTGTGACCTCTTCCATGCTCTTTTGCAGTTCCGAGCCGCCCTGGGCGAAGCGCTCGACCAAAGGCCGTGCGGTTTCGTCGAGGATCTTCGACATTTCGGCCGAACGCGCCGCGAGCATGGTGTTGAGTTCGCGGGTGTTGGCGCCGATCGTCTTGGCGGCATCGTTGGTGCTCTGGCCGATATGCTGGCCAACCGCGGTGAAGGTCTCGGCGATCACATTGGCGCGCGAGACGAGTTGCGCCTCGGCGTTCGACACCTGCTCGTTGAGCTTCTGGCCCATCGTCTCGGCCGTAAAGGCGAGGCGGTTCTCGACGCCCGAGACCTGCTCTTCGACACGGGCTGCCGCGGCCGCCGCGCTCGAGGCGAGACGCTCGTCGGCGCCGGCAAGCGCCTGCTCGATTTCGCGGGCATGCACGGCCATTTCCTGGCCGGTCCGCCTTGCGCGTTCGGCAACCCGTTGCTCGGTATCGGCAAAGGCGCCGACGATCGTCTCGGCATGCTCGCCGATCGTGGTGGTGCTGCTGGCGATGCGTGACACCAGCCGCTGATCCGCGTCGTCGAAGATACGGCCGATTTCCGAGGCACGACTCGACAAGGCTTCCGAACCCTCGGCGATGCGCGAGACGAGCTGCTGGTCGGCGGCATCGAAGATGCGGCCAAGGTCCGATGCGCGTGCGGCAAGCGCTTCGGCCGATTCGCCGATCCGCATGCCGAGCCGCTGGTCGGCGCCTTCGAAGTTGCGCAGGATGTCGCCGGCGCGCGCGGCCAGCGACTGGGCCGTTTCGATGGCGCGGGCGACCAGCTTCTGGTCGGCGGCATCGAACGTGCCTGCAATTTCGCTTGCACGAGCTGCCAGATGGTCGGCGGTGTCCTGAGCCCGGGCGGTCAGCTGATCTGCGGTTTCCTGGGCGCGGGCGGCGAGCTTCTGGTCTGCCGCTTCGAAGGTGCCGGCGATCTGATTTGCGCGAGCGGCCAGTTGATCGGCGGTTTCATGGGCACGGGCCAGCAGCGAGCTGGACGTGTCGTCCGCGCGGGCAAGCAAGGCGTTCGACGTATCTTCTGCACGGGCGTGCAGGCGACGGTCGGCCTCCTCGAAGGTGCGGGCGATGTCTTCGGCCCGCGCCAGCAGGGCGGCGGAGGTCTGCTCGGCGCGCTCGGCGATCTTCCGGTCGGCGTCGCTGAACGCGGCACCGGCCTGCTCGTGCAGGGTGCTGGTGACTTCCAGCACCTTTTCGCGCAGGGCGCCGGCGACAAACACGGCGCTCTTCTCGAGCACGGCGCGGACGTTGTCGACGCCTGTCGAGAGCGCACGTTCCATGGTGCCGGCGCGCTCCTCGATGATGCCGGTCTGGCGACTGAACGCCTGCTCGATCTTCTCGACATCGGCAGCGATCGCGTCGGAAATGCCGGTGCTTCTGGCAGCGATCTGGTCGATATGGCCCGACAGCGAGCGGTCAACGTCCTTGCGGGTCTCGGCGAGCCTGCCGAGATCGTCTTCCAGCGCGCGGGTCAGCATATTGCGGCCTTCGGACAGCTTGCCGACATGTCCGGCGATGACGTCGTCGATGTCGCTGCGGCTTTCGGTCAGCTTCTGCAGGTCGGCTTCGAGGGCGCGTTTGAGAATGTCGCGGCCCTCGGCCAGCTTCTCGACCTGGCCGGCAACCAGACCGTCGATGCTGGAGCGGCTTTCGGCCAGCTTGGCGAGATCGGCTTCCAGCGCGCGCTTGAGAACATCGCGACCTTCGGCGAGTTTCTCGACCTGGCCGGCGACCAGACCGTCGATGCTTGAGCGGCTCTCGGCCAGTTTGGCAAGATCGTCCTCGAGCGCCTTGGACAGGGTCGAGCGCTCCTGGACAAGCCTTTCCGCGTGGCTGTTAACGAGGCCACCGACGTTTTCGAGGTCGGCTTCAAGCGCTTTCGACAGCGTCGAACGATCCTGGACGAGCCTTTCGGAATGGCTGTTGACCAAGCCATTGACGCTTTCGAGGTCAGCCTCGAGTGCCCGGGCGAACTGTGCCCGGTCATCGACCAGTTTCTGCGACTGGTCGGCAATGGTCCCCTTGATCGCATTGAGGTCGGATTCCAGAGCGCGCCGCAGAATATCTCGGCCCTCGGACAACTTCTCGACCTGACCCGCAACCAGCCCGTCGATGCTGGAACGGCTGTCGGCCAGCTTGGCGAGGTCGTCCTCAAGGGCCCTGGACAGGGCGGAGCGGTCTTGGACAAGCTTGTTCATGTGATCGGCGATGACGCTGTTCACATTCTGCAGGTCGGCTTCCAGGACCCGGGAAAGCTGACCGCGATCCTCGGCCAGCTTTTCCGACTGGCTTGAGATAACGCCCTTGATCGTGTTCAGGTCGGATTCCAGCGCGCGCTTGAGAATGTCGCGGCCTTCCGCCAGCTTCTCGACCTGACCGGCGACCAGACCGTCGATGCTCGAACGGCTTTCGGCCAGCTTGGCAAGGTCGGCTTCAAGGGTCTGCGACAGCAGGCTGCGGTCCTCGGCCAACCGTCCCGAATGGCTTTCGATCAGGCCGCGTATGCCGGACAGATCATTGTCGAGCGAATGGGAAAGCTGCGTGCGGTCTTCCGCCAGTTTGGCGGAATGGGTTTCGATGAGGCTCTTGATGCCGACGATGTCGTTTTCCAACGCCTTGGCGAGCACGGCGCGGCCTTCGGCGATTTTTTCCACCTGACCGGCGACCAGACCGTCGATGTCGGCGCGGCTGTCGGACAGTTTTCCGAGATCGGCTTCCAAAGCGCGCGACAGAATGTTGCGGCCCTCGGCGAGTTTTCCGACATGTCCGGCGACCATTTCATCAATGATCGTACGAGCTTGCACCAGCTTCCCGGAGTCTTCATTCAAGGCAATAGAGAGCCTGTTGCGACCTTCTTCCAGCCTTTCGAGATGGCTGCCGAGCGATGCATCGATGGCCGCCCGCGATTCATTGACCTTGCGCAGATCCTCTTCGAGAGCGCGCGAGATCAGGCTGCGGCCTTCGGCCAGCTTCTGCACCTGGTTGGTTACTGCCGCATCGATGCCGGCGCGGCCCTCGGCGAACTTCGCCAGGTCGGCCTCCATGGCCGCGGCCATGCGCTCGCGGCTTTCGGACAGTTTCCTGCTGTGGTTCTCGACAGCTTCCTCGATGCCGACGCGGGCGTCGGCGAGCCGCTGGATGTCACTGTCGAACGAACGCGACACGACGTGACGGGCGGCTTCCATGCGTCCGGCGAAGTCGCTGGCGCGGGCTTCGAGCATAGAGGAGGTCGAAGTGACGATGTCGGCCATGTCGGCGCCGATCTGGGTCTTGCCC
>NZ_RZRO01000107.1:0-22255 GCF_003997975.1 Mesorhizobium sp. M7A.F.Ca.US.005.03.1.1 | reverse complement strand
TCTCCGGCCTCGAAACTCTCATTGTCGGCGCCTCGGCGGGCGAAGCGGAAAAGGACAAGGCAGGCGATCTTGCGCGCAGCATTCAGACCGAACTTCGTCGCCTGGGGTGCTACCGGATGCAAGTTGATGGCGATTGGGGCACAGGCTCCATCCGTGCCCTCACCGACTACTACAAAAACACCAAACAGATCGCACCCACGACCGAGCCGACCGTCGGATTGCTCGGCGATCTCTTTTTGCGTTCCGGCAGAATCTGCAAGCAGCCGGTCATCGTCAAGGCCAAGCCGGCTAAAGTCGCGTCGGACAACGGCCCTTCGCAAACCGGCCCCAGCCGCAAGGCGGCGAAACGCGCGCAGGCCGTCCCGCAACGCCCCATAGCCCCCCCACCAGACATTAGTGGGGGGATAGGCATCGGTGGTGTGTTTTAGGACGTGGGCTGTCAGGCGGGCCTACTTCATTGGCGTTCGTAACATCACGATTTCGCCTCACGGATCGCCTGCAAAGTCGCATGGCGTAGCTTGTCCTCGCGCTTAAGGGTCTTCACTCGTCCGACAAGGCCAGGTTTGATCCATTCGGCGTCTGGCTTGTCGGCTCCCTTCGGTGGCGTGCCTTTCCCCTCCTGCACCTTGGCCCACAGGCGTTCTCGCATGGCTTTGTTCAGGGCGATGTGAGCCGATCCGACATAGCGGCGTTCCGCATCGCGGGTTGCCATCAAAGCGAGTGGTGCCGATCCCGGTTTTAGCTGCACGCCTGCCACTTCAAAGTCGACTTCCTCGTAGCATTTGGTTTTCAGCCACGCTTCGGTGTCGCCTGACCGATAAACGCTGTCAGGCCGCTTCGACACCATGCCCTCCAGGCCCATGCGATCAACCGCGGCGTAGAAGTCGGCCCCGCCGCCATGCACATGGTGACTGTACTGGATCACGCCCTTGGCAGGCCCGACGAGTTCGAGCAGCTTTTCCCGACGTTCCAGCAGAGGTGCTGGGCGCAAGTTGACCCCGTCCAGGTGCAACAGATCGAAGGCGACGAAGATGATCCGATCCGGCGCCCATCGCATTGCGGACCGCAGCGAATGGAAATCCGACACGCCCTTCCCATTGAGGACGATTGCCTCGCCGTCGATGATTGCCGACTTGGGTGAAAGGGTTGCCGCCGCCTCGACAATCGTCTTGTACGTCGATGACCAGTCATAGCCTCTTCGCGTGATCGCTCGGGCCGTGCCGTCTCGATTATGATTTGCGTCCGATAGCCATCGTACTTGATTTCGTGAATCCAGTTGTCTCCTGTCGGGGGGACCTCGACAAGCCTGGGAAACATTGGCCTGATGAACTTCAGACGCATGAACTGACCCGCAAGACTGCGTTTCAATTTAGCATGCGCTAAAATGGTTCCGGAACATTTTAGACGAATTGACTGTTTGACAGCCATGGCGAGGCCGTCCGACGTGGACCATCCATTCCCGGCAAGGAGCACGGCGGCGAACCAGCCGATGAGGACGACAACTTCTATACCTGCCCGACGTGCGGACAGCAGGTCGACATGCGCGACTTGCGGCAGGTGATTTGGCACGAGCAGCCAAAGCAAGCCGCTCCTGTTGCTGGTAGATTAGCCGCGCCAGCACATCGGCAGCAGCACCCCTCTCAAAATTGGCGGAACATAATTTAGACCCGTCAGTTGGGAGAACTCATGGGAGGCGCGCGATGTTGCAACGTGAAATCTCCATTGTCTCGGACAGGTCGAAATTGGTGGCGGACTATTCTCTGATCGCCGCCGATATAGCCCAGCGTCTATCTTTGCGCGCTTGCAATGACAACGCTTCCGCCAACGTCCCGTGGGCACCGAAACATTCCGAGGCCCCGACTTCGCCGGCCTCGCACACCCGCCGAGTATTCCTCGACCGATCGTGCTTTAGCCACGATCTATGCGTCGACGGTGGTGGGGATAACGCTGATTCTGGCGTCGGCAGTTTGAGTTACGCGACCTGATGCCGCTCTCCCAGAAACTATCTTCGGTTGAGATGACACTCAAATGCCCCGGATGTGGAAACGAGTTCACCAAGCCAGGGCGTTGGTTCATCGTTGCCGCCCACTATCGGTGCGAAGGTTGCCAGCGTTTACACCGCCTTCCTTATCCAGAAAAGGTGGAACTGTTCGAAAGATACGCCCAAGGGTGTGAAGACGGGCTCGGCAGCATCGACAGTGGGCCCGCACCGCTTGGGTGAGGACCGATGCGGGCCCGGCCAAGGGTTGCCTTTCCTTGGCCAGCAGCGTGCGGGGCGCTGCCGCCAAGAACTGAGCATGAGTAATAAGGTTCCGCTGATACAAAAAAGCCCGCCAGCCGTCAGGCCAGTGGGCAGTTCTCATGGGGAAAGCACCGAATGGGAACAGTGCAACGACCGAATCTCGACAGCGCGGTTTTTGTTCCACCGTCCGCGAACAGACCTAGCGTCGTTGCCTTGGTAAACCCGTACGGCAACCCTTCCGGCCTTTCAATTTTTGCCCGATGGCTCGCTACTCTGCGGCCCTGTCACCTCAAGGTTTAGGACTGACGCTACCCTGTCACAGATAGTCGATATCCACCCAGATGTTACGCCGCAACCGGCGGCGGTGTTACGTTAGTCGAGGTATACCGTGGTGTGCGAGCTGCTCGGCTGGTGGCGTGCGCCTCTCCGTTGCTTGGTGTGACTGTCATGGGGCCGCGAGCCGACTGGCAACTTCCTAGAATCCAGTTGGCAAAAGCGGCCATTCCGCACCGAGCGCCACTTATCGGATCGAAGGTGTTTTCGGCGTCACAGGCCCGCCAACTGGTGTTATGCTACTTCTCATCGCGAGGCTTGAGCTTACGCGGTGAGAAGTTGAGGAGGAGGATATGTTAGAGACGCAGCTTCAAAGTCGCAATGGCATGCCGATTGGCGCCGACCTCATCGATGAGTTCGCTTCGGGGTTGGCTGGCCGCCTTATCCGGCTCGCTGATGCCGATTACGACGAGGCACGCCGTATTTGGAACGCGGCAATTGATCGACACCCTGGACTCATCGCACGCTGCCTCGGTGTTGCTGATGTAATCCACGCAGTGAAATTCGCCTCTAAAAACGACCTTCTTGTCGCGGTGCGTGGGGGCGGTCACAATGTCGCCGGGCGCGCGCTCTGCGACAACGGCATCGTGATCGACCTCTCCGCCATGCGTGGCGTGATGGTTGAGGCCAAGACCCAGACCGTGCGAGTTCAGGGCGGCGCGACGCTTGGCGATCTCGACCGAGAGACGCATTTGCATGGGTTGGCGGTGCCGGTCGGCGTCGTCTCTAAGACCGGCGTTGCCGGTCTGACGCTCGGCGGCGGCGTAGGCTGGCTGGTGCGCAAGCACGGACTGAGCTGCGACAATGTGATTTCGTTTGAGCTGGTGACAGCGGAGGGCAACCTGCTGACGGCCAGCATGGAAGAACACCCCGACCTGTTCTGGGCTTTGCGCGGCGGCGGCGGTAATTTCGGCATCGTCACCTGCTTCACCTTCCGAGCGCAGCAAATATCTTCAGTGCTCGGCGGCCTGATCGTTCACGCACGCGACAAGTCCGGTGAGGTGTTGCGCTTCTATCGTGACTTCATGGCCACGGCACCGGAGGAACTGACTGCCTACGCGGCCATGCTGACGACGCCGGACGGTATGCCGGCGGTCGGCGTAATCGCATGCTGGTGCGGTGACGTGGTAGAAGGCGCACGTGTGCTGGCGCCGCTGCGAGCTTTCGGTCCCCCAATGCTCGATGCCATCCAGCTAATGCCCTTCCCGACGATGCAGAAGCTGCTTGACGGCGCTTTCCCGGACGGGACCCACAATTTCTGGAAGGCGAGCTTCGTTCCGCAACTTACCGACACGATCATAGACCTGCTTGTCGAGCATGGAAATCGGATGAAGTCGCCTCTTTCGGCCTGCATCGTAGAGTTCTATGGCGGCGCGCCAGGCAGGATCAGTCGCGCTGAATCCGCCTTCGCCCAGCGCGGCGCGGAATACAACATAGGAATGACCGCGCAGTGGGTGGATCCGGCCGAAAGCGAAAGGCATATTGCCTGGGTACGCGCGATGTATGATGCGTTCGAGCCGCATTCGAGCGGAATGCACCTTCTGAACTTTCAGAGCGAGCCCGCGGACCAAGTTATCCGCGCCTCATTCGGCGAAAACTACAGACGGCTTGCGGAAGTGAAAAGCAAATACGACCCGACCAACTTTTTTAGCGTCAACCAAAACATCTCGGCCGCGACACATTAAGCGCCTTCGACAAACTGAGGCGAACTGATCGAAAGTTCCCTTGGGGTCAGCATGATCGCGGGCACCTAGGCATAAGCTCGGGGCTATCAGCACCGTGCATCCGGACGGGTCTCCAGAGGCAGCCGTCATACAGGTGACGTTGGGCAACGACCTCAACATCGTGTTCGACAGCTTTCCCGGAAGTCGGAAGCTGGCAAATATCAAACGAGACAGCCGGATCGCCATGGTGATCGGCTGGAATGAAAATGTCACGGTTCAAAATCGAAGGCCGGGCCCGACCTGCCAAGGCTAACGAATTACAGCGGTTGAGAGATGTCCACGTTGCCAACTGTCCGCTTGAAGCGGAGTTTCTAAAGCAAGGGGCACAACTTTTTACGATTTCGCCTCGATGGATTCGCTATTCCGATTTCAGAGGCGAGCCGATGGTTTTTGAGCTGTCCGGCAACTCGCTTGCGAAATAGGGATTAGCCCCGCCACCTCTCGGCAGCGGGCCGCCGCCAGGGCTGCCTGTGCAACAAAGGCCGTCGATCTGCGTTGAGGCTCGTCTCAGTGGAGCTTCGACAATGGATCCGGCAACCGCAGCAGTACTGCTTTTACTCTCTTGCAGCCCAGGCGAGGCTGTCGTCTGCAGGCCCATTGATGCCGCGCCGACCACATATGCGTCGCTTGACGTGTGTAAGGCATCTCTGAAAGACAGGCTCGCAGGTGCGCCAAATGGGGAAATCGTCGGACGATGTCATCCCCTCGACGAGACTGTCACCGGTTCCCTGCCCGCCGGGTACACCACCGTTGTTGTCACGCGCGGTGTTGGGAGCAACGCCGTCAGCAATAGCTACATCGTTCAACACAAAGAATAAGGCCCGCCACCTCTCGGCAGCGGGCCAATTCAACCGGATGTTGGATTCAGGCGTTGCCCGCCGGGCGGTACGCCTTCATGTCCGCCGCCCCTTGGCGGTTCAGGTGTTCCCTCACCGGCTTAAGGATAGACGTTGGATGGGTCGGCGTCATGTGCACAGATCGCCAGCGGTGCAACGGTCAACTGCTTAGCGGCTCCTTTGGTTTTGTGCGCAACGGTCTTTCCCCTAGCTGGATTTAGCTATCCCCCTACGGCTGGGTAGGGACGTCAGTCTCAATTGAGCAATCGCTGATTAGGCAGCGCGGGGGATGATCCCTAAGAGCTATCCCGCAATGGCAGGTGCGGCCCACGCTTCCAACCTAAGCATCCCCGCACCGGCCATTCTTTTGGGTCTACGGCTGGGTAGCGCCTAGCGGCTCGCTTTTGGCCTTGATTTGTTCTGGCCGTTGCAACTAGGCGCAATCCCGCAGTAGCGGAGCCGCGCAAAGTCCTCGCTAGTTTCACCTTACGTTCCTGTCCGACTGCGGACAATCGCCACCAAAGCACAAGCCCTTGGAAGGGGACCTGGGGGGCGGTAGTCGGCACGATCAGACAGACCAAAAACGGGTTGAGCGACCGTGCCGACCATAGCTGGACACGAGGGTGGGCCTAATGTCCAGGCTCCATATGCTACCGGTACACTGGTCTTGCTACAACTACGCCTGATGGCCTATGTCGCGCTTGAAAATCGAAGTCGCATGGCGATCTGGACGCTACCCAAACCGCACTGCCTAGAATCCTAAAGGGAACTCACCCTCAAGTGGCACATTGACCCTCTGAGCGGTCGATTCAAAAGGATGTAGCCGCTTACACAGGGTCCGCCGCCGGCGCCCCAATAGGCGGCGGGCTCACCCTCAGTGGCTTTCAACGTAGAGCAAGAAGCCCGCCTCGCCTCATTCACGGCGAAATGGCAGGCGTAACCACATCGAAGGCTCGCCAAAGGACCTCTTCTATACTCGTGGGAGTCGAATCCACGAGCGGAATGCGCAGCGGCCAGCCGTTGACCATCTGGAAGACCCAACGACGTCCTTGGACCACGCCAAGGCGCCTGTAACGACAAGAGGCGCATAGGTCGCGATGACCACATGGGTCTGCCTGTAGTATGTGGAGGTTATTACACGTTCGACATACTCGCGCTGCCAGTTCGGGTGAAGGCTGCTCGGGTTCGTCGATGAGGAAAACAGGCTGATGGCCTCGCTCCGCGGTGCTTAGGAACACCAGCGATGAAATCAGTGACAATTCGCCTGACCTGGCGTCTTGCAATTCGATCATCAGCCCATCTCGGCGCTCGAGATGTACCTGGATCGGCTCGCGTAGAAAATCGTGCTGCCGAAGCCAGCGCTCGTTCCTGAGCACTGCTTAGAAATCGCGACCTAATGAGAACGACAGCTTAGGGTCCGTCTGGTCTAACCAAACCACTTGCTTGGGTTGGACGGAATGGCGGCCTCCTGATCCAAAGAGAGCACGCTCTCAAAATCCAGAACCTGTCGTCCAGTGTTGACGGCGGAGAAACCGAACCTCGGGTGGTATCCGCAGTAATTGAGAACCGCTCCGGCTTCATAGAAGCTCGCGCTGGATTCACGGAAGGACGCAGCAATGGCCTGCTTTATTACAGAGCGGGGTGAGTTGAAGGCCGGGATACGACGCAAGTTCCGAATGCCCGCAAATCTGTCTCGTGCAGTGTTCGAGACGACCGTGAGGTCCGTCGGATTTGTAGAGGTTCCCCTCGCACGACTTCCTTGCGCCGGTGAGCACCGCGCCGCCTGGCCCGTTCCACCAGCCCAGCCGCATGAAGCTGCGTCTCGATGAAGGGGTAGCCCCAGTTGAAGTCATGATCGCGCAGCAGGTATTCGTGGAAATGCTTCAGGTTCCAGCCAAGGTAGCGGTGGCGATAAAGTTCCAGCATCTCCTCGATCCCCTCCGCGGCACCCGGCGCGTCGAAAGCTTGCCCAAACGCCGGTCGAGCAACCCAGCCTCCCCAGCCTCTTCGTAACGCTCGCGGTAACGCCGGAATTGCCGCTCCGACATGCCCAGCAACTCGCCTGCCTCCATCATCGAAAGATCGCCGCCATTCCAGCGGCTCAATACATCCCGAAACTTCTGCATTCTCCGGTCCTCTAGCCACGCTGCCCGCTTCATCCCCAGCCTCCATTCGCTGGCGATAAAACCGGACAACTCGCGTGCTACCTAATCCGGACAACTCATGTGCTTACGACAGCAGTTGCTGAAATACATTGCCGCGATTAAGCATTCGGACTAAAGTCATCCCTTCTCGCAGCGTGCCGCGTCCTCCGGTTTGACACAGGGGTGCCGAATGCGCATGTCCTTGCTTTTCATTTCACTGCTGATTGCACACATCCCGATTGTATCGCATGCCGCCGCCATTCACGACGCCGCCGTGAAGGGAGATGTCGCGGCAATTACGGCAGCGCTCGACGCCGGTGCCGGCGTCGACGAGAGCGATGGAAAAGCAACGCCGCTCTATCTTTCGGTTAGGGGCGGGCATCTTGCGGCGGCAAAACTGCTCATGGAACGAGGTGCCGACGCCAACGTTGCCCCGACGCCGCTTTTGGGACCTCCCCTCATGCCGGCTTTGGCAAAACGCAGGGTCGACTTGATCAATCTGTTGCTGCAGGGGGGCGCAAATCCAAATGCGCAGCGCGGCGGTGAATCCGCCCTTCACATCGCCGTCAGATCCGGCTGTCTCGATTGCGTGAAGGCACTGGTCGAGGCCGGCGCCGATGTGAATGCGAAGACAAAGGACGGCAAGACACCGCTCCACATGGCAAAATTCAAGGGGCAACATGAAGTTGCCGCCTATCTCTTGTCGCACGGCGTCGTCTTGCCAACGCCAGCCCCTATCTCGATGAAATTGTCAAATGCGGATGTCGAGAAAGGCCGAACCTACTTCACCCATGTGTGTCACGGTTGCCACAATGCCGAGCCAAAGGGAGAGACCAAGACGGGGCCCAACTTGTGGGGCGTCGTCGGCCGCGACAAGGCATCCATGGCAAGTATGCGTTACTCCGACACATTGCTGGGCTGGGAAGGTGTATGGACGTATGAGGACCTGAACACATATCTCTTCGGGCCCATGCTCACAACGCCGGGCGTCAAGATGGAGACGCCCGGTGTCCCGGACGAGACCGAACGGGTCAACGTGATCGCGTACTTGCGCACACTCAGCGACAAGCCGATTCCGCTGCCCTGAACCCCTACCCAGTATCGCCCCTTTGTAAAAGCGCACTGGGGAAGCCCTGCCAATGCCAGCGCGCAAAAGAAGCCTTTAACGCTTATTCAATTTATCTATTTTAGAATGTGCTAATGCGCTTCTCAATCCTGCTTTTTGGCTGGGCAGTATTTTGCGGTTGGGATTTCGCCGCCAATGATGGCCAAACCATTATTGGCCTTGGCGTGCGAGTTGCCAGGCTATTCCACCTCTCCGGGCTAATTTGAAGTTAGGACGACGTCAGCGCTTCTTCACCTTCGGCGTGATCTCCTCGACCCGCACCTTGTCGCCGATCTCCCTTAGCGAGCGGGTATGTCCGAGGCAGGCTCGTCGAGAAAGGCCCCTGCCCCTTTTTACTAGCTCTCGACGAGCCGTGCGCCGCTTACCCCCGGACGGCAAACGCTGTCGCAGTCTGCCTTGATCGTCAAGCGACTGTTCTGTTCGCGTGTTCGTTAGCTCAATCAGGTTGCGCTAATGTCACATTCGGTGGACGCGTACGCGTGCGCGCAACTGCAAGCCGTCTCATTCACCCTTCCGCCGTCTCAATTTCGGCATGATCTCCTCGATCCGCGCCTTCACGCCGTCCTGGGCCATCGCCACCGGTGACGACGCCCATCCCGAACGCAATCTTGATCCAGAACGTCGAGATGCGGAGATAGATGTCCCTTCCGGTCAAGAAATTGAGGCCTTCCAGCATCGCGATGAACGCGGTCAATCCTACAGTAATAGCCGGCAGCAGGATGTGCCAGCCGATGACCCAGCCGAACTGCAGTCGCGATAGCAATACAGGATCGAAGTCCTCGTCCCTCTGGATGCAGGCGAGCCGGCGAGAATCGCATCACCTTCCGTAGTAGCGGCGGCTGTGGCGGGAGCGCGTTTTCAGTGCCGTGGTCAAGCTATGGGAATTGGCGACGGTGTCGATGCCGGATTTTGAAACCAGCTGTTCTGCCGCGTCGTACGGCTTGCAACTCTCAGGCGTGACCGCGCCAGAGGCGATAGAGCACGCACCTAGCTTGCGTGCTTGTGCTGCTTAGCTGCGCAACGACACCCGGGGGCGATGGGAACCGTCTGCGGCAATCCATGCTTCGGTGTGCTTGCAGCTCGCTTAGTCAAAGCGCTTCTCTGGGTAGGCACAGGGCGATCCGACCAACGGACAAGCGACGGCAGGACGAGAAATCGATGCTGCCGTCCAGTCCCGCCAGAATTGCCGCACGACAGGCAATGTAACGCGTGAAAGGCGTTTGAAACGTCACATTCGGCTATATGAGAATGAACGCCCCGATAAGAAGCGCGCCAAGCCCGATCGCGACGACAAGCCGTGTGGTGAGATCCATCAGGTCAATTTCCTTATTGCCAACTCTAACGTCTCGAGTTGGACGAGACCTTCCGTACGGAATCGTCGGTCCACGCCAATTGCCTCCGCGCCGGGAGAGAACCATGTCGGCAGCTTTGCCGGAGCAGAAACCCGTTGCGCCGCTGCCCTGCCCGGCGGCTATCATGAAACCAGCACATTCCGGAACTGCCAGGGATCGGATGTGTCGATGTCCTCCGGGAAGAGCCCAGGCCGGCCATCCAGAGGCGTCCAGTCCGTATAGACACCAACGAGAGAGCCAAGATAGGGCTTCTGGATCTCCAGGCAGCGCCGGAAGTCCAGATCTTCAACTTCCACGATGCCGGCCTCGGGGTTTTCAAGCGCCCAGACATGCCTGCGAGCACAGCCGACGTGACCTGAAGCCCAGTAGCATTGTGATGGGGCACGAGCTGTCGTGTCTTCAATCGCGAGCTGCGAACCGTACCAAAACGCGTTTCTTGAATGGCCCTAAAGAAGCACGCCAAGTTCATCTATCCCGTCGACGATATGCGCGAAAGTTGTTGAACGCCTTCGCCGCCGAGGCTGCCATTAGGGGTGTTCGGCGGATCTGGGTGCAGAGCCACGATTTCCAGGCGCCAGGATTGCATGAAAAGGCCGGTTTTGTGCGTGTAGCTGAGTTTGCAGATTGGCCGGAGGGACACTCCAACGTTATTCTCTGCAGAACCCTGGAAGCCACGACGGCAACTCCATGACCACCATTTAGCGCAGGTAGCTGACGCGGACGCACTACCCGATATCGAACAGTCGGAGGGTGACGCTTACCGCGAAGTTGCGGAGCTGGCCTGGATTGCCGATGACGAAAACCAGACCGTCGAGCGTCACCGTGAACTTATCGCCAAGGGCACGTGCTGGGTAGCGGTGGAGCAGGATGGCCGGACGGTCGCATTCCTGAGCGCGGAGATCCAGGACGACACATTGCACATCTGGGAACTAGCTGCGCGCCTTGACCGACAACGCTCAGGTATCGGACGCGCCTTGCTCGAAAAAGCAATCACAGATGCGAGGGAGCGCCGCCTTGTTGCGATCACCCTGACAACGTTTCGGGATGTGATCTGGAACGCGCCTTTCTATCAGAAGCTGGGCTTTCAGGTGCTGGGCGAGACGCATGCGGGAGACCGGCTTCGTCAAATACTGCGTCGGGAGATCGAACACGGGATGCCGGCAAGCAGGCGCTGCGCCATGCGCCTCATTCTCGGCTAGACGGAAATTGGCTAAAGTGATGGACAAAACCCTTGCTCTGGCAATGCCCGAATTTCGACCGGCTCTGATCGGCTGAGCTGGAAGGTTGATATCGCAGGCTAAAGAGCGTTGAAAAGCTGGCTCGGGCGGACCAATTTACATTGCGAAGAAGATTTTTCGCTATCCGGGAATAAAACGCCGCCCGCCCTGGTCTTCCATGCATACGCTGCTGATTGACCTTGAAGGAACGTCCCCCTGCAACCCCACACACCGACGACCGCGACGGCAATGGTCAACGCATTCCCAGGTGAAGGCGACGCGTTGGCCGCCTGCGGCTCCCAGCCTGTCTGCCTTAAACGTCCTGCCCAGTCGGGATCGAGAGAGCTCAGACGCCGCGGATGCGAGAACGCATCGGGGTGGATGCATCGTTGCGGTCCAGTGTGTGATTGACATCGATGAAACAGTTGCCTTCACATTCACCGCAGCTGGCGACCCTAAATACTTCCGCTGGGTTCGCTTGCAAGACAGAACCATCTTCGCTTCCTGGGCACTCAAGGCGAGGCGCATATCACGGTACACCAATGCTAAGCAGCAATGCGCAGGCCGACCGCTTCAGCGAAGTGGTAATGCCTCATCTCGCCGACGCGCTTTCGCTGGCCCGTTGGCTAACCGGCAATGCCACCGACGCCGAGGATGTCGTGCAGGACGCGTGCATGAAGGCACATGCCAGCATCGCCAGTTATGCCGGCGGCAATGCACGCGCCTGGCTGCTCACCATCGTGCGCAATGCGTGCTACACATGGCTGGCGCGGAACCGCCCGCGCAGCATCGTCTCGGTGGGCGATCTCGCCGATCTCGACGAGGTGAGCTCCGCTCACGCAGCCGATCCACCCGACAGCGAGAGCCCGGAGGCGACCCTGATCGCCAAGGCAGATACCGTAGCACTCGAAGCCGCGATCGCCGCCCTGCCGCAGCCGTTTCGCGAGACCCTCGTGCTGCGCGACATCAATGGCCTCGCCTACCGCGATATCGCGGCCATGCTAGGCGTGCCGATGGGTACGGTGATGTCACGGCTGGCGCGGGCGCGTGGCCTGCTGATCTCTGGCCTTGGGAGGGCGCAATGAGCGCGCACAACGACGGATTGCCCGAGGATGCCGCAGGCATGAACCTGATGCTGCACGCGCTGGTCGATGGCGAGCTTGACGCCGCCGCGGCCATAGCCGTTGAGCGGCGCATAGCCGCCGACCCCAAGCTGGCGGCCGAACATGCCCGCGTCATGGCCTTGCAAGGGGCTGTGGCCGGACTTCCGCAGCCGCAAGTCAGCGACGCCTTCAGCGCGCGCATCGCAGCCATGGCTGCTGCCGGCAATGTCGAGGTACTGCGCCCCAAAGCGCCGACGGCACCAGCGAAGGCAAATCGAACGGGGTGGTCGGCGCGCAACTTCGGCTCATTCGATTGGCGCGCCATGGCGGCGTCTATCATGCTCAGCGCGGTGCTGGCCAGCGGTGCAACGCAATGGGCGATGCAGCCTGGCGTAGCCGATGGCTTTGCCGCAGGGGTAGCCAGCGGCCACCAGCGCAGCCTGTTGGCGATGAGCCCGGTGGATGTCGTCTCGTCGGACCGACACACGGTGAAGCCCTGGCTCGACGCAAGGCTCGGTCTTTCGCCGCCGGCGCCGGACATGGCCAAGGACGGATTTGCACTCATCGGTGGCAGGGTCGAGGTCATCGGCGGCCGGGCGGTGCCGGCACTGGTCTATCGCCACCGCGAGCATCTGATCACCCTTGTCGCCGAGCCTCAAAATGCCGGAGCTGTGACCGACCCTGTCGATCTCTCTGAGGGCGGTTTTTCGCTGGTGCAGTGGAGCGACGGCGCCTTCTCCTACTGGGCGATTTCCGACATGGAGCGGCCGGAGCTGGACGATTTCGTAGCGCGCTTCCGCGCCGCCACCGTGACCGGCTGATAGCCGACCGCCCAGACCTTTTCAGCCAATATCAAGTGCGACGTCACCGCTGGCTCGGCTACTTCGCGGTCAGACAGACCCACGGCACCAGCATGGTGCCGACCTCGGACGTGCGCGTGCAGCGTCGGCTGGCCCAGTTCCCGACAGCCGCCGTCCCTGATTTTGGGACCTCCAAAGAATTTCGCGCCACCCGGGAATAAAGGGATGTCTTGGCGAGTCTTGTTGTTAGCGGGGCCAATTTCCCGGCACGCAACCAAGAAACGAAACAAGGATCTACCAAAATGACCAAGCTCGCTCTCAGCGTGGCTGCCATGCTGCTTGCCTCAAGCGCTGTCTTTGCCGGCAGCGACCATGGCGCCAACAACTCCAACCAGCCGGCCACCAGCGTCGACACCAACGCTACTGCTTCCATTCCCTCCACGCCGCGTCAGGACAGCGTCGACTCCAAGGTGACGACCGGGCCGAGCCAGGGGTCGGTTCAGGACATCATCAACCGGCACAACAACGACGGACTCTGGGGCCGCTGAACGCGCCTCGACCTCCAAACAACAACTTCTCTCAATCCTCAAGATCAGGAACTGTTTCAATGAAAAAGATCGTCCTTACGGCTGCCGCCATCCTCGTTGCCAGTGGCACGGCCTTCGCCGGCAGCGACCACTACGGCTCGAACACTTCCCGCCAGCCGGTCGCCAGCCATTCGGCTTCAAAAATCGACACCTCGCACACCAGCTCGATCCGAGAGGTCAAGAAGATCCATGGTGGCGATGCCAGCGTGTCGGCGCAGTACGGCCAAGGCATCTGGGGCAACTGAGTTTCATCCGGTCAGGACCGATAGGTTCGGCAATCAGGACGGAGGGCCACGCTTGGCTTTCCGCCACCCCCACCTCTTAACACAGGAGATCATCATGTTTAACATGACACGTCGCACGTTGCTTGGGTCCGCAACTGCCGCTGCCGCATTCGGCCTCGCCGGCAGGTTGGAATTCACCCGTCCTGCCTTCGCCGAAACAGCAGTCGAGCCGGCCGTTGGCTTCTACAAATACATGGTCGGCGATATCGAGATCACCGCCATCTATGACGGCATCTGGCGCAAACCGCACGACCCAGCTTTCATCAAGGATGTCTCCGTCGAGGACACCAAGGCAGCCCTTGCCAAGGCCGGCCTGACGACAGACTTCATGCCTATCCCGCTCACCGTCGTCGTCCTCAAGATGAACGGCAAGGTGATTATGATGGATGCCGGTTCGGGCGTCGGCCAATGGCAAACCAATGCCACCCATCTGCCGGCCAACATGGCCGCCGCTGGCATCGACTACAAGACTATCGACACCATCATGATCTCGCATTTCCATCCCGACCACGTCTGGGGCCTGATGGAAAAGGGGACCAGCGCGCCTGTGTTCCCCAATGCCGAGCTCATCGTCAACGCCACGGAATACAAGTGGTGGACCGACCCCGGCCGACTGGCAAAGCTGCCCGAAGGGCGCAAGCCGGCGGGCAAGCGCATCGCCGAAAACTTCCCGAAATGGAAGAACTGGAAGCTGGTCGAGGACGGCGCCGAAGTGGCGCCTGGCATGCAGATCATCGCCGCGCCCGGTCATACGCCAGGCCATTCGGTCTACCTCGCAAACTCCGGCAAGGAGCAGATCATGATTTCGGCAGACACAATGTATGTGCCGGCACTGCTGGCGCCGCATCCGGACTGGCAAGGCACCTACGACCAGGATGGGCCGACGGCCATTACCACGCGCCACAAACTGATCGATCGCGTGATTGCCGACAACATCCGCATCTCCGGTTCGCACTTCCCGTTCCCGGGCACCGGCACCTTCGTCAAGGACGGCAACGCCTACGGCTTCACCCCCGTGCAAATTTAAGCGCGGCAATCCCAAAGCGAGAAAGACAATGGAACCTTCCCTCTTCAACAGGCACAACCTGTTCGGGCTGCTCGGCGCCGTTGCCGTGCTGGCTGCCGTTCCGGTCGCCGTCACCGGGCCGGCCTATGCCGTGGACAACATTGAAGGCGACGACGCGCCCGACCTCACCGCAGTAAAAGCCAAGATCGATGCCAAGGACTATAAGGGTGCATTGGCCGATCTTCGTGACCTGGCGCAGGACACGCAGCAGGCCGACGTCTACAATCTGCTCGGCTTCACGCTGCGCAAGACCGGCGATTACACGACGGCACTGACCTACTACACCAAGGCGCTCGAACTGAAGCCGGACCACAAAGCGGCGCGCGAATATCTCGGCGAACTCTATGTCGAGACCGGCGACATGGCCAAAGCTAGGGAGCAGCTGGCATCGCTGACCCAGCTCTGCCCGGCAGGCTGCGAGGAACGCGCAGACCTGCAGAAGGCCATCGACACCAAAGTGACCCAATGAAGCCAGGCGGGCGCCGTCGTGCGGCGCCTGCCCTCTTTCCTATCTGGAGCCAATCGTGACAACGACACAAATCGCCTTGAAACTACATCTCACCGACTTGACCCTGCTGACGGGTC
Organism: Mesorhizobium sp. M7A.F.Ca.US.005.03.1.1; assembly: GCF_003997975.1. NCBI lineage: Bacteria > Pseudomonadati > Pseudomonadota > Alphaproteobacteria > Hyphomicrobiales > Phyllobacteriaceae > Mesorhizobium > Mesorhizobium sp. M7A.F.Ca.US.005.03.1.1. Next base: position 6,856 of record NZ_RZRO01000107.1, on the reverse strand, counting down.
GCCTGCTGCTCTCATTGCTCTTCGTGCATGAAGGCGTTGAGCTGGCGATCCATTTCGACGGTGCCGCAAAAGCCATGGCCGCCCTCGGCGTCAGCCTGCCGCTTCTGATGGCCACCATAGCGCTGCAGCTGGGAGCCGGTCTTTCGATCGGCCTGGGCCTGCTGACGCGTCTGGGCGCGGTCGCGCTCGGACTGTTCTGTTTGGCAACGGCAGCCCTGTTCCACACCAATTTTGCCAGCCAGAACGAATTGCTGCATTTGGAAAAGGATCTCGCCATAGCGGGCGGCATGTTCGTCCTCGCCATCGCCGGAGCCGGCGCGATATCTCTCGACAGGGTGCTGAACGGACTCATGAGGCGCCGGCAACAGGACAGAGAGACGGTTGCCGCGCTCATAGCGGCCGGTAGCCCTTTGTCGGTGGGCGATATCAAGCTCCCGTTCTAATTTCGACCAAGACGCTGGGTCTCATATCAACTCGGCACGCCACAAACGCCTCGGGTGACCAGATGGCGCAAGCCGTTCGTGGCGTGCCGTTCATCGACGTCCGCTTAACGGCACGGATAGGGCCGCCCTATCGGCCGATTTGAGGCGCAAAGCTGCCGATGGGTGTAAGATAAATGCGATCAGCGAATGGGGGGCCTAGCTTCTTGAATTTGGGCGAACCGCCTCGTAACCAGTTGACAGATAACGATGTGCTAGTCGCTGAGGGTCAGCGTTCTCTGTACGGGTCGCCAAGCCGTTTCCTCGTACTGTATGGTCTGGCGGACCTACTTACGATGACTCCGAATAGATCCGTCCGACAGGGCCGGACCAGCGGTCGAGGTGACTGCTTCCCGGGTCGCAACGTTCTCCAGAAATGTCGTCGCCGGCACGAAGAACAATGTGCCGGTGACCGCGCGGCTGAAGTCCAGCAACCGATCGTAGTTGCCTGGCGGCCGGCCAATGCGCTGCCACGTTTCGAGCCCTAAAGCTGACATTCGCGTCTGTAGCTCAGTAAGGGTTGGAATAAGTCGAACGGTGCCACGGGTGCGCGGGTGGTAGACCCGAAAACCAGGAGGAAGGGTTGCGGCTCTGCTCCCATTTCGACGGCGGCGGCAACATTTTGAGACCAGACCCTCGAGGCCAAGCGCGCGCAAGGCGGCCTTTTCAAAGGTCAACAACGCCGAGTTAAACGTCGAGCAAAACCGTTCCTTGCGGGCGGCTGCAACATGCCAGGACATAGCCGGCCGATTTATCTTCAGCATTCAGCCCGCCTAGATCGTCCATGGCAACTTCGCCGGATAGTTTAGCTATTCGGCACGTTCCGCAAACGCCCTGCTGGCAGGCGGTTGGGATGTAGATGCCACAGTTCCGTGCCGCTTCAAGCAGGGTCTCTCCGGGCGCGCAGTGATGCTCCACGCCCGAGCGGGCGAAACGGACCGAAGACGAAATCGCTGAAGCCAATTCCGACCGCGAACCATTGCTGCCTCCGAAACTCTCCTCGTGATACTGCGCCGGCGGGAAGCCTATTGCGTGAAGGCAGGCCCGTGCCGTCTTCATGTACCCTTCGGGTCCACAGGCAAAAACGGTGCGCCTGTGGAGATTGGGAACGAGGGTCAGCAGCATCTGACTGTCTATTCGGCCAGTTGGCCCCCTCCAGGTGCGATCTTCCTGGCTGCAAACGCACGTTACCCGCAAGTTGGGGAAGCGAGAGGCAAGTGCGTCCAATTCCCGTCGAAAGATTATATCACCTGGCGTTCTGGCGCTATGAATGAAGGAGATATCCTGGTCGGTTGCGCGGTCGGTAAGCGCACGCAACATCGACATCACGGGCGTTATCCCGCTGCCGCCCGAAAGGAAGAGCGGCGTTTCATATGGCAGGTCATCGAGATTGAATGAGCCGAGCGGCCCTTCGATTTCGATCTCGTCGCCCGCCCCCAAATTGTCGTGGAGCCAATTCGAAACCAGGCCGCCCGGTGTTCGCTTCACCGTGATCTGCAGGTCGAGCGGTCGCGTCGGTGGTGAGGAAACAGAGTAGGAGCGCGTCACCGCGGCACCCTCGATCTTGAGGTGCACGAGCACATACTGGCCCGCGCTGAAGCAGAACATCCGATCCGTCGGGGATGTGAAAACGAAAGTTTTCACATCGGGCGTCTCCTCGATTACACGACGGCAGAGTACGAGCTGCGATGTGGTTTGTGCCCATTGCCGATGACGCATCATCGGGAGGAGGCCGGGGGTCCCAACGTGTGCGTTCATCACTCATCTCGGTTTGAAGTAGAGCCAAGATGCCATTTCCAGGCCCGCCATAACAGGAGCCTCCCTCGCGAGTTATGATCGATTATTTCGATTACATATCCAGTGACATCACGGCAACGTGAAGGGCGCGGATTCCCTTGCGGATGATCGGTTCGTGCTTGCGGCGCGCCAGGATGGCCGTGTGTACCGGCTGATGCAGGGTCGGAGCACCTTCGACGATGAACGATGGGCGTTCGAGGGCGAACCTGCGCGCATCGTCACTTCGCATATAGCAGGTCCCGCCCGCGCGCCGTAGCATCATCTCCGCCAAGGTTTCCGATCCCATGGAAAGGCGACAGATCGCCAACTCGCCAAGCAATTCGGCATGGGCCTTCTCCAGCAGGGCCGTATAGCCAGGACGAATATAGGTTTCAGGATCGACCTCGGAGAGGGTTCTGGCTACCGTGGAAACCATCACATATTCCTCAACCATCAAATGTTCATAGGAGATTTCGGGTAGGTATCGTGGGGCGTAAAGCACTGCGATGTCGAGATTTCCCATGCTTAGGTCGCTGACCATCTGGTTCGAATAATCCGACTCGACATGGATCGACGATTTGGGAAGAGCCTGACACAGCGTCTCCACCCAACCCGGCAAAACCGAGCGGGTCATCCCGACCTGCGCGGCGACGCGCAAGGTGCCTTCGAAACGATTGAACGCCCGGACATCGTGGCGAGCCTGCGACCATGTGGACAGCAGGGATCTTGCGTAAGCTTCGAACCGGCGTCCTGCGGCGGTCGGTTCCGCCCCGGCGCGTCCGCGCTGGAACAGTTCGGACCCGATTGCGCTCTCGAGGTTCTTGATGCGGGTGCTGATCGTCGACTGGGTCAATCCTAGCCGATCCGCGGTGCGATTGAAGTTTCTCGATTCGATGATGTCCAGAAAGGTCTCGATGTGATCAAGTTGCATGAAATCTCCAATCGAAAAACTCGATCATATTCCACGTATCATAAGCTTGATCAAACAATACTCAAGGCGGAAGCTGTAGCACATCAGCGGCCGGCAGCGCCGCCGGGACGAGATACGGATACGGAGCGGAAGAAGTGTTCATAGTCGACTGCGACTGTCATAATTACTGGTCAAGCGCTACTGTGTTGGAGCCCTATCTCTCCGGCTTGTGGAAAGACATGTTCATCGAGGGCGAGAAAACAGGGCCCGTTGGGGCCTTTCCGCATGGTCATCGGCCCTGGTTCCACCCGCAGGACTTTTCCCGCAAGGACATCCGTCCGAAAACGGAAGCCGACAACTATCTCATCATGAAAGAGAAGCACCTCGACAAATACAAAGTCGACGTGGCGATCCTGACCGGCGATGAGCCTTTCGAGGCGTCGACACTGGCTAACCCTTACTATGCCAGCGCTCTGGTCAGCGCTTACAACGATTATCAGATCGATCAGTGGTTGCCGAAAGACGATCGGTTCATGGGCTCGATCATCATCGCGCCACAGGATCCGAAGCTCGCTGCCGCCGAGATACGCCGTCTTGGCAGCCATCCGCGCATGGTCCAGGTTCTCGCCTCCCAGGGGTCCGTCAAGCCGTATGGCGACCCGTTTTACCATCCGATCTACGAAGCCTGCGCGGAAGTGGGGTTGCCATTCGCCATTCATCTGGGCGGGCATGGCGGCGTGAATTCAACTGCCATTGCTCCTGCTCCGACGACATTCTTCTGGGAAACGCATGCCATTCTGCACATGTCGGCGATGTCGCACGTGGCAAGCATGATCGCCCATGGCGTCTTCGAGAAATGGCCGGACCTCTACTTCGTGATCATCGAGTGCGGCGTCGCCTGGGTTCCGTCGGTCCTTTGGCGCCTGGACGCCGACTACAAAGCGCTGCGCAAGGAGACGCCATGGCTGAAGATGCTGCCGTCTGAATATTGCCGGCGCAACATCCGCTTTTCCACGCAGCCGCTGGAGCAGCCTGCAAACATCCAACATCTCTGGTCCACGCTCGAAGCGATGGACGGCGAAAACACGCTGATGTTTGCATCAGACTATCCGCACTGGGATTACGACGATGCCAACACGCTGCAAATCCCTCCTGCATGGAAGAGCAAGATCATGGGACTGAACGCGCTGGAAGTCTACAAACGCATCCCCCGCGCGCAAGCCGCGAATGCCGCCTGAGGAAGCATACGATGCCCGAGAAGACATATATCTGCCGCGTCGACGAGATCGAAACAGGGTCTCCGTTCATCGCCAAGATCCGCAGCCTTTCGGTCGGGATTTTCCGCATCGGAGATTCATTCCACGCGCTGCTGAATGTCTGTCCGCACCGCGGCGCTCCGCTTTGCGAGGGGCCGCAATGCGGCACAACCGCGCCCGTTGAACAGGCGCAATTCATCTATCATCGCGAAAACGAGATCGTTCGATGCGCCTGGCACGGGTGGGAGTTCGACATCAAGTCAGGCGCGGCCTTGGTCGATCCCTCCGTTCGCGCGCGCACATTTCCAGTCACCGTCGAAGCCGGCGGCATCTACGTGACGGCCTGATTGGCGCAAGCCGATTGGGATTGGAAAAATTCGAAGGAAGGTGGCGGAGCCAATAAGCAGATTTGTTCGCCGGTGCTTGACGAGAAATAACGCGGGGAACTCCGCAATGGGAGAGTCAAATGTCAGAATCTGAATACAAGCTTGGTATCGCGCAAAGCCTGGTCGGAGGCGGCAAGGTTTCCCGCCGCGAATTCATTCATCTTGGGCTGGCCGCGGGCCTGACCGTTGCCGCCGCCGACCGGCTGTTCGTGAGCACGGCGCGGGCCGAACCGATGCAGGGCGGCTTCGCCAAGCTCGGCATGGCTCATGGCGCGACGACGGATTCGATCGATCCGGCCGGCTACCCCGACACGTTCACACAAACCGCATTTTCGGGCTCGCTGTCCAACAGCCTCACTGAGGTCGACGCCAAAGGCAATGTCCAACCGGACCTCGCCGAGAGCTTTGAAACTTCGGATGGAGCCAAAACCTGGGCTTTCAAGCTGCGCAAAGGCGCAACCTTTCACAACGGCAAGACCGTGACGGCGGATGACGTCGTGACCTCCTTGCAATATCACATGGGCAAGGACACCAAATCGGCGGCGAAGTCGCTGTTGGACTCCGTCGCCGATGTCAAGTCGGACGGCCCGGAAACGGTGGTCTTCACGCTCAAGAGCGGCAACGCCGATTTCCCTTACATCATGAGTGACTACCATCTGGTCATCATGCCGGCCAAGGACGGCAAGGCGGATTGGGCTTCAGGCGTTCGCACCGGTGCTTTCGTCCTCGAGAATTTCCAGCCCGGCGTTTCGGCCAAGCTCAAGCGCAATCCAAACTACTTCAAGAATGGCAAGCCCTATCTCGACGAGGTGGAGTTCATCGCCATCACAGATCTCGCCGCTCGCATGGCGGCGCTATCCACGGGGGAGGTGGACTATATCGGCCGCGCCGACCTCAAAACCCTCGGCATGTTGAAACGCAATCCCAAGGTGGAAATCGTCGAGGTCACTGGCTACGGGCACTATACCTTGCCGATGAATGTCACGATGGCGCCGTTTGATAATCCGGACGTGCGAATGGCATTGAAATGGGCGATCAATCGCCAAGAAATCGTCGACAAGATCTTTCTTGGCCACGCCACTGTGGCCAACGACAACCCGATCGCGCCGGCCATCAAATTCGCCAAGGATCCGCAACCGCAACACAGCTTCGATCCGGAAAAAGCCAAGCACTACCTGAAAAAGGCCGGAATGGAGAACCTGAAGGTGGACCTCTCGGTGGCCGATGCCGCCTTTGCGGGGGCGGTGGATGCGGCTTCGCTCATTCGCGAAACGGCAGCCCAATGCGGCATCGACGTCAATGTCGTGCGTGAGGCCGAGGACGCTTATTGGGACAATGTCTGGCTGAAGAAACCCTGGTGCGCTTCCTATTGGAGCGGTCGGGCAACCGCCGACTGGATGTTCACGCAAGCCTTTGCCGCGGACTCCAGCTGGAACGAAACGTTCTGGAAAAATCCCCACTTCAACGAATTGCTTGTCCAGGCACGCGCCGAGACGGACGAAGCCAAACGAGCGGCGATGTATGCCGAGATGCAGCAACTAACCCACGATGACGGCGGCAGCATCGTGCTGGTCTTCAACAATTTCGTCAGCGCCCAATCCAAAAAGCTCGCACACGGTGATGTGGCGCCCAACTGGGAGAACGATGGACTGAAGATGGCCGAACGCTGGTGGATCGCCACGGCATGAGATGGCGGGCCGGAGCCGCGATGGTTTTGAGGCTCCGGTCAGCTGGCTCCGAGTGCAGGGTTGCCGCCCAAAGGGAAACGCCACGCACATGAACCCCGTCGCAAGAACGGTCCTGCAGCGCCTTGGCCTCGGTCTGGTCACTTTGTTTATCGTGTCCATCATCATCTTCTCTGCGATCGCGATGCTCCCAGGCGACTTCGCCAAGGCCACGCTCGGGCAGTCGGCGACGCCCGAAACGGTCGCCGCGTTTCAGCGGGAGATCGGCATCGATCGTCCGCCTGTCGAGCGCTACTTCGCTTGGGTCGCCCAGATGCTCCATGGCGATTTCGGCTCTTCGTTTGCGAGCCGCACCGGATATCGG
>NZ_RZRO01000106.1:0-22297 GCF_003997975.1 Mesorhizobium sp. M7A.F.Ca.US.005.03.1.1 | reverse complement strand
GCTTGGCCAGTGCGGCCAGCGGCTCGCCCTGGCTGCCGGTGCAGATGATGACCAGGTTTTCGCGCGGGATGAAACCAAAATCCTCCTCGGCGATGAACTCCGGCAGACCGTCCATGTAGCCAAGTTCGCCGGCCACATCGATGACCCGCTTCAGCGAACGGCCAAGCACCAGGCACTGGCGTCCGGCATCGCGGGCCGCTTTGGCGATCGAGACGATGCGTCCGACATTGGAGGAGAACGTAGTGACGGCGACGCGGCCCTTGGCAGCCTGGATGACGCCCTTGAGGCCCTCGCCCACAGCCACTTCCGAAGGCGACTCGCCTTCGCGCAGCGCATTGGTCGAATCGCAGATCAGCGCCAGAACGCCCTTGTCGCCATAGGCGCGGAAACGCGCCTCGTCGGTCTTCGGCCCGATCGTCGGCTCCGGATCGATCTTCCAGTCACCGGTATGGATGACGGTGCCTGCCGGCGAGGTGATCGCCAGCGACATCGGCTCGGGAATCGAGTGCGCGACCGGAATGGCTTCGATCTCGAAGGGGCCGACGGTGAATTTCTCGCCCGCCCGGTAGATCGTGACCGGTATTTTCGGTGCGCCCTGCTCGCCTTGCCGCTTGGCTTCCAGCAGGCCGGCGCTGAACGGCGTCATCCAGACCGGCGCCTTCAGCTTCGGCCATGTGTCGAGCAGCGCGCCGTAATGGTCTTCATGCGCATGCGTGATGATGATGCCGCGCAGATTGGCGAGGTTCTCCTCGATGAAGCGTGTGTCGGGCAGCACCAGGTCGACGCCCGGCAGGCTGGCATCGGGGAAGGTCACTCCGACATCGATGACGATCCATTCGCGCGCGCTGGGCGGCCCGTAGCCGTAAAGAGCGAAGTTCATGCCGATCTCGCCGACGCCGCCGAGCGGCACGAAGACGAGTTCGGCGTTTTCCGCTTTCGCCATGATTTTTCCCTTCCTGGCCCTCAGGCCAAGCTCAAAAGCAATTCCGGGAAAAGTGTGTAACGGTTTTCCCACCGGAGTTGCGTAAAAACAAACAGTTAGAACCGTTCATGAACGGCCCTATGCCCTGGCCGAAGCGACCGCGCCGAAATGCACATCGCCGGCGGCGATCGTCCGAACCGAACCTTCATCGTCGCGGATCACGAAACGGCAGTCCTCGTCAATGGTCTCAAACACCCCGCGCACCACATTACCGTCAATTCTGACGGCAACCTCGCCGCCGAGCCCCGCGGCACGATCAAGCCACCGTCGCCTGACGGCGGCAAGTCCGCGCCCCTCATCCCACAATCGGGCATTCTCGCTCCAGGCATCCGACAGCGCCAGGAACAGTGTTTCCGCATCGCATGCCGCGCCCAGCGCGCGCAAGGAAGTTGCGGGATACGGCAAATCCTCAGGGTATGCCACCACATTGACGCCGATGCCGACCGCCACTCCGAAACGGCCGCCCTCGAGGATTGCCGATTCCAGCAGGATGCCGGCCAGCTTGGCGCCGGAGGCAAGCACGTCGTTCGGCCATTTCAGCTCGAAACGGTTTTTTCCTTCGCTGCCACCGTCGAGGCCAATGGCGATCCGGCCCTTCGGCACCACGGCATCGAGTGCATCGGCCAGCGCCAGTCCTGCGACGAAGCCCAATGTCGCGGCAAGGCGAAGCTCTGCCTTGGTGATGACGAGCAGCGTCGCCGCCAGGTTGCCTTCCGGGGTCGCCCAGACGCGGCCGCGCCGGCCACGCCCGCTTTCCTGCTTCTTGGAAACGACCCACAATTTGCCGGCGTCGCCTGCCCTTGCGTGGTCCAGTGCCAGCGCATTGGTGGAGCCGACGCTCTCATGCGCCTCGAGCCGGAACCCTTCCGACGCCGAGGTTGGAGCCAGCCGAAATGCCATGCCGTCTAGAAAAACGTCTTGGCGGCGGCTTCGGCATAGGTGCCGATCGGCCCACCGATCAACACGTAGAACAGCACGAAGGCGCCGGAGACGCCGAGCACGACACGCAATTCCGTCGCCATCGGCACGAAGCCGCCGACCGGTTCGTCGAACCACATGATCTTGATGATGCGCAAATAGTAATAGGCGCCCACTACCGAGGCCAGCACGCCGATGATCGCCAGCGCGTAGAGATTGGCGTTGATGGCGGCGAGGAAGACGTACCATTTCCCCCAGAAGCCGGCGAGCGGTGGAATGCCGGCGAGTGAGAACATCAGGATGGTCAGGATCGTCGCCATGACCGGATTGGTCGACGACAGGCCGGCCAGGTCGCTGATCTGCTCGACATTGCCTTCCTTGCGCCGCATGGCGAGGATGAAGGCGAAGGTGCCGAGCGTCATCACCAGATAGATCAGCATGTAGATGGCAACGCCGCGCACGCCGGCCTGGCTGTTGGCGGCAAGGCCGACCAGCGCGTAACCCATATGGCCAATCGAGGAATAGGCCATCAGGCGCTTGATGTTGGTCTGCCCGATTGCGGCGAAGGAGCCGAGTGCCATCGAGGCGATCGAGATGAAGACGATGATCTGCTGCCAGTCGGCGGCGATTGGCTTGAACGCGCCCATGGTGACGCGCACGATCAGTGCCATCGCCGCCATTTTCGGCGCCGCCGCCAGGAAGGCCGTCACCGGAGTCGGCGCGCCCTCATAGACGTCAGGCGTCCACATGTGGAACGGCACCGCGGAAATCTTGAAGGCAAGGCCGGCCAGCACGAAGACGAGGCCGAAAACGAGGCCAAGCTGGCGCTCGCCGCTGCCGAGTGCCGTGGCGATTTCCTGGAAGCCGGTGTTGCCGGTGTAGCCGTAGACCAGGCTGATGCCATAGAGCAGCATGCCCGACGACAGCGCACCGAGAACGAAATATTTGAGGCCCGCTTCGGTCGAGCGCAGATTGTCGCGGTTGATCGCGCACAGCACATAGATCGCCAGCGACTGCAGCTCGAGGCCGAGATAGAGGCCGATCATGCTGTTGGCCGAGATCATCAGCATCATGCCGAGCGTGCACAGCAGGATCAGCACCGGATATTCGAACTTGTCGAAACGCTCCGCCTTGGCGAAGCGCATCGACATCACCAGCGTCACCGCCGAGCCAACCAGTGCCAGCACCTTCATGAAGCGGCCGAAGGAATCCTGGATGAAGGCATTGCCATAAGCGCTGCCCTGCCCGGTTCGGAAGATCAGCCAGGCGCCCACGATCGCCAGCACGGCAACCGCAAGGCCGGTTACCGTGTTGGCCGTGTTGGCGCGCGAATAGGCTCCGACCATCAGCAGCGCCAGCGCGCCGACGGCAAGGATCAGCTCTGGCGTCGAGAGCGACAGGCTGGAGAGAAGGTCCGGCGTCATGGTTCGCAAAACCTCTGGTCAGTTCGCCGCCGCGGTCTGCGCGGCGCCGATGGATGCAGTGACATTGGTGACGAGCGACTTGACCGATTGGGCCGTCGCGTCGAAGACCGGGGCGGGATAGACGCCGAAGAAGATGACCAGCACGACCAGCGGGTAGATGATCACCTTCTCGCGCGGCGACAGGTCGAGCAGTCCCTTAAGGCTCTCCTTGGTCAGTGCGCCGAAGATCACCCGGCGGTAGAGCCAGAGCGCGTAGGCGGCCGACAGGATGACGCCGGTGGCGGCGAAGAACGCCACCCATGTGTTGACCCGGAACACGCCGAGCATGGTCAGGAACTCGCCGACGAAGCCGCTGGTACCGGGCAGGCCGACATTGGCCATGGTGAAGATCAGGAACACCGTGGCGTATTTCGGCATGTTGTTGACCAGCCCGCCATAGGCCGCGATCTCACGTGTGTGCATGCGGTCGTAGATGACGCCGACGCACAGGAACAGCGCGCCGGAGACGAGGCCGTGGCTGAGCATCTGGAAGATCGCGCCCTGCACGCCTTCCTGGTTCATGGCAAAGATGCCCATGGTGACGAAGCCCATATGGGCAACCGACGAATAGGCGATCAGCTTCTTCATGTCCTCCTGCATCAGCGCCACCAGCGAGGTGTAGATGATGGCGACGACGGACAGCGCGAAGACCAGCGGCGCGAACATTTCCGACGCCAGCGGGAACATCGGCAAGGAGAAACGCAGGAAGCCGTACCCGCCCATCTTCAACAGGATGCCGGCCAGGATGACGGAGCCCGCCGTCGGCGCCTCGACGTGCGCATCGGGCAGCCAGGTGTGCACCGGCCACATCGGCATCTTCACCGCGAACGAGGCGAAGAAGGCAAGCCACAGCCAGGTCTGCATGTTGGCCGGGAAATTGTGGGTCAGCAGCGTCGGGATGTCGGTTGTTCCGGACTGGAAGAACATCGCCATGATGGCGAGCAGCATCAGCACCGAACCGGCGAGCGTGTAGAGGAAGAACTTGAACGAGGCGTAGACGCGCCGCTTGCCGCCCCAGACGCCGATGATGATGAACATCGGGATCAGGCCGGCTTCGAAGAAGACGTAGAACAGCACGATGTCCAACGCGCAGAACACGCCGATCATCAGCGTTTCGAGCAGCAGGAAGGCAATCATGTAGGCCTTGACGCGCTTCTCGATCGATTCCCACGATGCCAGGATGCAGAGCGGCATCAGGAACGTCGTCAGTATGACGAACAGCATCGAGATGCCGTCGACGCCCATATGGTAGGAAATGCCGGAATCGAGCCAGGCGACCTTCTCGACGAACTGGAAGCCGGACTGCGAATTGTCGAAGCCGGTCCAGATGAACAGCGAGATGATGAACGTGAACGTCGTCGTCAACAGCGCGATGGCGCGGATGTTGCGGCGTGCATTTTCGCTGTCGTCATTGATGAATAGGATAAGCAGCACACCAACCAGCGGCAGGAAGGTGACCAGCGAGAGGATTGGCCAGGCGGTCATCAGAGCATCATCCAGGTGACGAGTGCGGCAACGCCGATCAGCATGGCGAAGGCGTAGTGGTAGAGATAGCCGGTCTGCAGCTTGACGACGCGGTTGGTGACATCGACGACGCGCGCCGAAATACCGTCGGGGCCGAGGCCGTCGATGACGGTGCCGTCGCCGGTCTTCCACAGGAAGTGGCCGAGGCGCTTGGCGGGCCGCACGAACAGGAAGTCGTAGAGCTCGTCGAAATACCACTTGTTGAGCAGGAAGGCGTAGAGCCCGCGATGCTGCGCGGCCAGGTTGACCGGCATTTCCGGCGAGCGGATGTAGAATTTCCAGGCCAGCGCGAAGCCGATCAGCATGGCGATGAAGGGCGACAGTTCGACCCACAGCGGCAATTCGTGGATGTCGTGCAGGATGTGATTGTCAGGCAATGTGAACAGCGATGCCTTCCAGAACTCGGCATAGCCCTCGCCGATGAAGGCGTTGTGGAAGATGACGCCGGCAAACAGCGCGCCCGCGGCCAGGATGAACAGCGGCACCAGCATCACCGGCGGCGATTCATGGACATGGTGCATCACCTCATGGCTCGCCCGCGGCTTGCCGTGGAAGGTCATGAAGATCAGCCGCCAGGAGTAGAAGGAGGTGAAGCAGGCGGCGATGACCAAAAGCACGAAGGCCATGCCGGCAACCAAATTGTGGCCGGCAAAGGCGCTCTCGATGATGGCGTCCTTGGAAAAGAAGCCGGCGGTGCCGATGACCGTCACCGGAATGCCGACGCCGGTCAGCGCCAGCGTGCCGATCACCATCATCCAGTAGGTGGTCGGGATCAGTTTCCTGAGGCCGCCCATATTGCGCATGTCCTGCTCGTCGGACACGGCGTGGATGACCGAGCCCGAGCCGAGGAACAGCAGCGCCTTGAAGAAGGCATGCGTGAACAGGTGGAAGATCGCCGCGCCATAGGCGCCGACGCCGAGCGCCACGAACATGTAGCCGAGCTGCGAGCAGGTCGAATAGGCGATGACGCGCTTGATGTCGTTCTGGACGAGACCGACGGTGGCCGCGAAGAAGGCCGTGAAGGCACCGATGAAGGTCACGACCGTCAGCGCCGAATGCGACAGTTCGAACAGCGGCGACAACCGCGCCAGCATGAACACGCCCGCCGTCACCATGGTGGCGGCATGGATCAGGGCCGAAACCGGCGTCGGGCCTTCCATGGCGTCCGGCAGCCAGGTGTGCAGCGGCACTTGCGCCGACTTGCCCATGGCGCCCATGAACAGGAGCAGGCAGACGATCGTCATGGCCGCCTGCTTGTCCAGCGCATGGCCAAGGAAAGTCAGCACCGCGGCACCCTGCGGTGCACCTTCGGCCGGGATGAACGTCGCCGCATTGGCGAAAATAGTGCCGAGATTGACCGAGCCGAACAGCACGAACACGCCGAAGATGCCGAGTGCGAAGCCGAAATCGCCGACGCGGTTGACGACAAAGGCCTTGATTGCCGCGGCATTGGCCGACGGCTTCTTGTACCAGAAGCCGATCAGCAGATAGGACGCCAGCCCCACCCCTTCCCAGCCGAAAAACATCTGCACGAGGTTGTCCGCCGTCACCAGCATCAGCATGGCGAAGGTGAACAGCGACAGATAGGCGAAGAAGCGCGGCCGGTTCGGATCGTGGTGCATGTAGCCGATCGAATAGATGTGGACCAGCGCCGACACGGTGTTGACCACCACCAGCATGACCACCGTCAGCGTGTCGATCCGCAGCGCCCAGGACGCTTCCAGCCCACCCGACTGTATCCAGCGCAGCACGGGCACGGTGAACACCTCGCCATGGCCGAAACCGACGGTGAAGAACGCGACCCACGACAGCACGGCCGCGATCACCAGGAAACCCGAGGTGATGTATTCGGACGCCTTGGCGCCGAGCGACGTGCCGAACAGGCCGACGATCAGGAAGCCGAGCAGGGGAAGGAAGACGATGGCCTGATACATGGTGGTTCCGTCAACCCTTCATCATGTTCACGTCTTCGACCGCGATCGAGCCGCGGTTGCGGAAGAAGACGACGAGAATGGCAAGTCCGATGGCGGCTTCGGCCGCCGCGACCGTCAGCACGAACAGCGCGAACACCTGGCCGACCAGATCGCCGAGTGCTGCCGAAAAGGCGACGAAGTTGATGTTGACCGCCAGCAGGATCAGCTCGACCGACATCAGGATGACGATGACGTTCTTGCGGTTCAGGAAGATGCCGAACACGCCGAGCGTGAACAGAACAGCCGATACGGTCAGATAATGTGCGATGCCGACAACCATTTCAGAGTCCCTCGCCTGTCTTGACCTTGCGGATTTCCATGCCGGTCGCCGGTGTGCGGCCGACCTGGGCTGCGATCGACTGCCGCTTGACGCCTGGCTTGTGGCGCAGCGTCAGCACGATGGCGCCGATCATGGCGACCAGCAGCACGAGGCCCGAAATCTGGAAGTAGTAGAGGTAGTCCGTATAGAGGATGTCGCCGAGCGCGGCGGTATTGGTCCGCGTGGCAAGATCCGGAATGGGCTTGGAGACCGTCGAAGCGAGCTGCGGCGCGAAGGTGTAGCCGCCGAGAACCACGATCAGCTCCGCCGCCAGGATCAGCCCGACCAGCGCGCCGATCGGCGCATATTGCAGGGCGCCGCTCTTCAGTTCGGCGAAATCGACGTCGAGCATCATGACGACGAACAGGAACAGAACCATCACCGCGCCGACATAGACGACGAGCAGGATCATCGCCAGGAACTCGGCGCCGGTCAGCATGAACAGGCCGGCGGCGTTGAAGAAGGTCAGGATCAGGAACAGCACCGAATGCACGGGGTTGCGCGACGAAATGACCATGAACGCCGATGCCACCGCGACAAAGGCGAAGAGGTAGAAAAAGGCCGCCTCTAGTCCACTCAACATTGGGGATCCCCCGGGTTCCTGTACAAACAGGACAACCGTCCTGTTTCGATGTTTGCCGCCTCAGGCCGCAAGTTTCGTTGTGTCCTTAGACGAGGCCCCTCGCCCCGTCCATGCGTCAAATATCAGCGGTAGGGCGAGTCCAGCGAGATGTTGCGCGCCAGCTCGCGCTCCCACCGGTCGCCATTCGCCAACAGTCTGTCCTTGTCGTAGTAGAGTTCCTCGCGCGTCTCCGTCGCGAACTCGAAATTCGGCCCCTCGACGATGGCGTCGACCGGGCAGGCTTCCTGGCAGAAGCCGCAATAGATGCACTTCACCATGTCGATGTCGTAGCGCACCGTGCGGCGCGTGCCGTCATTGCGGCGCGGGCCGGCCTCGATGGTGATGGCCTGCGCGGGGCAGATCGCCTCGCACAATTTGCAGGCGATGCAGCGTTCCTCGCCATTGGGATAGCGGCGCAACGCATGCTCGCCGCGGAAGCGCGGGCTGGTTGGCCCCTTCTCGTGCGGATAGTTGATCGTCTCCTTCGGCGCGAAGAACTGGCGCATCGACAGGAAGAAGGCGCTGACGAAATCCTGCAGCAGCAGCGATTTGGCGGCTTGGGAAAGAGCGGACATCACGCAAACCCCGTGATCTTGAGGAAGGCCGCGGTGGCGACCACCATGAACAGCGAGATCGGCAGGAACACTTTCCAGCCAAGCCGCATCAATTGGTCGTAGCGGTAGCGCGGCACGAAGGCCTTCACCATGGAGATGCCGAAGAACACGAAGCAGACTTTCAGCACGAACCAGATGACGCCCGGCACCCAGGTGAACGGCGCGAAGTCGAACGGAGGCAGCCAGCCGCCGAGGAACAGGATGGTGGCCAGCGCGCACATCAGCACGATGGCGACATACTCGCCGAGGAAGAACAAAAGGAACGGGGTCGACGAATATTCGACCATGTGGCCGGCGACCAGTTCCGATTCGGCTTCGACCAGATCGAAGGGCGGGCGGTTCGTCTCGGCCAGCGCCGAGATGAAGAAGATGATGAACATCGGGAACAGCGCCAGCCAGTTCCAGTCGAGGAAGGTGTTGGGCAGGCCAAGCCGCGTACCAATTCCATCATGCTGCGACAGCACGATATCGGTGAGGTTGAGCGAGCCGGCGGTGAGCAGAACGGTGACGATGACGAAGCCGATCGAGACTTCGTAGGACACCATCTGCGCGGCCGAGCGCAGCGCGCCGAGGAACGGATATTTCGAGTTCGACGCCCAGCCGCCCATGATCACGCCGTAGACCTCGAGCGAGGAGATGGCGAAGACATAGAGGATGCCGACATTGACGTTGGCGATCGCCCAGCCGTGGCTGACCGGGATGACCGCCCAGGCCGAGATCGCCAGCACGGCCGACACCAGCGGCGCCAAAAGAAACACGCCCTTGTTGGCGCCTGACGGGATGACCGGCTCCTTGAAGACGAACTTCAACAGATCGGCGAAAGCCTGCAGCGTGCCCCAGGGGCCGACGACGTTCGGGCCACGGCGCAATTGCACCGCCGCCCAGATCTTGCGGTCGGCGTAGAGGATGTAGGCGACGAAGATCAAAAGAACAACGATCAGCACGACTGACTTCAACAGGATCAGCAGCGCCGGCAGCACGTAGAAGGAGAAGAAAGTGTCCATGCTTATTCTGCCGCCTGCTTGAAGCCGCTCTTGGCCAGTGCCGAGCATTCCGCCATCACGGCCGATGCCCGCGCGATCGGGTTGGTCAGGTAGAAATCCGTCACCGGCGAGGTGAAGGTGCCCTTGTTCAGCCGTCCGCCGAGCTTCGCCACCTCGGCGATATCCTCGGCATTGCCGGCCGCGACCTGGTCGATACGGGCCAGATGCGGGTATTCGCCATAAAGCTTGGCGCGCAGCTGCGGCAGCGAATCGAACGGCAGTTTCTTGCCGAGCACATCCGACAGCGCCCGCAGGATCGCCCAGTCCTCGCGCGCCTCGCCCGGCGCGAAGCCGGCGCGGTTGGTCTGCTGCACGCGCCCTTCGGTGTTGACATAGGTGGCCGATTTTTCCGTGTAGGCGGCCGCCGGCAGGATGACATTGGCGCGGTGCGCGCCCTGGTCGCCATGCGTGCCGATATAGACGACGAAGGCGCCGCCGGTCTTGGCCATGTCGATCTCGTCGGCGCCGAGCAGGAACAAGAGCTCCATTTCGCCCAGCATGCCGGCAACGTTTCTGCCGCCCTCGCCCGGCACGAAGCCGAGATCGAGACCGCCGACGCGCCCGGCCGCATTGTGCAGCACGGCAAAGCCGTTCCAGTCTGCGCGAGCAGCGTTGACGGCGGCCGCGAGCTTGGCCGCCTGGCCGAGCACGGCTGCGCCATCGGGACGCGCCAGCGCGCCCTGTCCGACGATGATCAGCGGGTGTATCGCCTTCTTCAGCGTCTGGAAGAACTTGCCGTTTCCGTCGGCCAAATCCTTCAGCGAATCCGGCCCGGCGCCCAGCTGTTCGTAGTCGTATCGGGTATCGCCGACATCGCCGATGACACCGACCGGCAGATTGCCGGTCCGCCAGCGCTTGCGGATACGGGCGTTGAGCACCGAGGCTTCATAGCGTGGGTTGGCGCCGATGATCAGCACCGCATCGGCCTGCTCGATGCCTTCGATGGTCGGGTTGAAGATGTAGCTCGCACGGCCGAGCGCCGGGTCGAGTGCAGCGCCATCCTGGCGGCAATCGGTGTTCTTCGAGCCGAGCGAAGCCATCAGCAGCTTGAGCGCATAGGTTTCTTCGACGGCGGCGAGATCGCCCGCGATAGCGCCGATCTTTTCGGGCGCCGTCTTCGACACCGCGTCCTTGATCGCGGCGAAGGCCTCGGCCCAGCTGGCGGCAACCAGCCTGCCGTCCTTGCGCACATAGGGGCGGTCGAGACGCTGCGTGCGCAGGCCGTCCCAGATGAAGCGGGTCTTGTCGGAGATCCACTCCTCGTTCACCGCCTCGTTGACGCGCGGCAGGATGCGCATCACTTCGCGGCCCCGGCTATCGACGCGGATCGCCGAGCCGACCGCATCCATCACGTCGATGGATTCGGTCTTGGTCAGCTCCCACGGCCGCGCCTGGAAGGCGAATGGCTTCGAGGTCAGCGCGCCGACCGGGCAAAGGTCGATGACATTGCCCTGCAGCTCCGAGGTCATCGCCTGTTCGAGATAGGTGGTGATCTCGGCATCCTCGCCACGGCCGATCAGGCCCAGTTCGGAAATGCCGGCGACTTCGGTGGTGAAGCGGACGCAGCGCGTGCAGTGGATGCAGCGGTTCATCACCGTCTTCACCAGCGGTCCGATGTATTTGTCTTCGACCGCGCGCTTGTTCTCGTGATAGCGCGAGGAATCGACGCCGAAAGCCATCGCCTGGTCCTGCAGGTCGCATTCGCCGCCCTGGTCGCAGATCGGGCAATCCAGCGGATGGTTGATCAGCAGGAACTCCATCACGCCTTCCCTGGCCTTCTTGACCATCGGCGTGTTGGTGAAGATTTCCGGCGCCTCGCCATTCGGGCCGGGACGCAGGTCGCGCACGTTCATGGCGCAGGAAGCCTGCGGCTTGGGCGGCCCGCCCTTCACCTCGATCAGGCACATGCGGCAATTGCCGGCGATCGACAGCCGCTCATGGAAGCAGAAGCGCGGCACTTCCGCGCCAGCGTCTTCCGCCGCCTGCAGCAGCGTGTAGTGGTCGGGTACAGTGATCTCTTTCCCGTCGACCTTGAGCTTTGCCATTCGCCTCAAACCCCTGCGGAGTTCCCGCAATCTCTTTTTCCGGACGCGGTCGAGACCACGTCGGGCACTTCATTCACTTCTTGACGGCGAGCGCCGCCGCTTGAGCTGTCCAATCGTCGCGGCCGATGCGGCCGCCGAGCGACAGATAGTCCTCGACCCAGGCAACCTCTTGCGGCGTCCATGCCGCGATCTGGGCATACGTCCAGATGCCGAGGCCGTTGAGAACCTTCTCCAGCTTGGGCCCGATGCCCGATATCGCCTTGAGATCCGCCGGTTTCGCCGGCTTCTCCACGGCCTTGGGCTGCCTGAAATCCTCGGGCAACAGCGCATCGCCGACGCCGCTTGTTGCTGGAGCGGCGTTTGCGGCCGGCACGGCAGTTGCGGCTTCCTTGGCGGCAATATCGGTGACCTCCCTGGCGAAGGACTGCGCCTCGGCGATCATGGTTTTCGCCGTCGCCCGCGCCTTGGTGGAGGAAGAGTTCGGATCATCGAACTGCGCGACGCGCGCCTCGAAATCATCGACGATCGGCTGCAGCAGCCGTTGCGAGGCTTCTGCCGCACCTGAAAACGCGCCCAGCCAGACGCCGAAAGCATGATTGGCAAGCCCGAGGCCAAGCGCCGACATCGCCGCCGCACCCGCCACAGGATGCACGAAAAGGTTGACGGCACTGGCCATCTCCTTCGGCATCATCCTGGTCAAGTCCTGGTTCATCTTGTCGATCTGGTCCAAATTGGGCATCAGCGGGTTCGAATACGGCGCCATAGAGTTCTCCTGGTCGTTTCGTCGTTCGCCCGCCCTTCGCTGCGGACTTTCGTCCGCGTAAAACGTTCTTCTATTCCGCCGCCACCATCACAGGCTCGGCCCGGTGCGCATTGCGCGAAAACTCGTCGATGCGCCGCTCCACTTCGCCGCGGAAATGCCGCATCAGGCCCTGGATCGGCCATGCCGCCGCGTCGCCCAGCGCGCAGATCGTATGGCCTTCGATCTGCTTGGTGACGTCGAGCAGCATATCGATCTCGCGCTTCTGCGCCTCGCCGCGCACCAGCCGTTCCATCACCCGCCACATCCAGCCGGTGCCTTCGCGGCATGGCGTGCACTGGCCGCAGCTCTCGTGCTTGTAGAAGTAGGAAAGCCGCGCGATCGCCTTCACGACATCGGTCGACTTGTCCATGACGATGACAGCCGCGGTTCCAAGGCCGGATTTGAGGTCGCGCAGCGCGTCGAAATCCATCGGCGCGTCGATGATCTGCTCGGCCGGCACCAGCGGCACCGAAGCGCCGCCCGGTATGACCGCCAAAAGATTGTCCCAGCCGCCGCGAATGCCGCCGCAATGCGTCTCGATCAGTTCGCGGAACGGGATCGACATCGCCTCTTCGACCGTGCACGGATTGTTGACATGGCCGGAGATGCAAAACAGCTTGGTGCCGACATTGTTGGGCCGGCCGAAGGACGAGAACCAGGCCGCACCGCGGCGCAGGATGGTCGGCGCAACCGCGATCGATTCGACATTGTTGACCGTGGTCGGGCAGCCATAGAGGCCGACATTGGCCGGGAATGGCGGCTTCAGCCGCGGCTGGCCCTTCTTGCCTTCGAGGCTTTCGAGAAGTGCAGTCTCCTCGCCGCAGATATAGGCGCCGGCGCCGTGGTGCATGTAGATGTCGAAATCGTAGCCGGACGTGTTGTTCTTGCCGATCAGCTTGGCCTCATAGGCCTCCTCGATCGCGCGCTGCAGCGCCTCGCGCTCGCGGATGAACTCGCCGCGCACATAGATGTAGGCGGCAACCGCACCCATGGCGAAACCGGCAAGCAGCGCGCCCTCGACCAGCGTGTGCGGGTCGTTGCGCAGGATGTCGCGGTCCTTGCAGGTGCCGGGCTCGGATTCGTCGGCGTTGATCACGAGATAGCTCGGCCGGCCATCGCTCTGCTTGGGCATGAACGACCATTTGAGGCCGGTCGGGAAGCCGGCGCCGCCACGGCCGCGCAGGCCCGACGCCTTCATCTCGTTGACGATCCACTCGCGGCCCTTGGCGACGATGCCGGGCGTGTTATCCCAGGCGCCGCGCGCCATCGCGCCGGCCAAGGACTTGTCGAACAGGCCGTAGATATTGGTGAAGATGCGGTCTTTATCCCCGAGCATTTTTCGTCCCTCAGACCGGCTTCTTGCCGAAGACGCGGATGTATTCGGCGACGCCACCCTTGGCGAGCGCCTTGGCCTGCTTGACCCAGTCGTCGCGATCGATGCGGCCCTGGAAAGAGAGATAGCCATCCACCCACTCGCGTTCGGCCTTCTTCCACGACGCGACCTGCGCGAAGGTAAAGATGCCCAGCGTATGCAGGATGCCCTCGATCTTGGGGCCGACGCCGGAGATCAGTTTGAGGTCATCGACCTGTGCCGGCCTGTCGATGCCGGCCGGGCGGTTCTTGTCCCCGAGCGACGGTTTGGCCGGCTTGGCGGCCGGTACCTTGACCTCTGGCGCCTTGAAGGCGGAGGCCGGCTCGGCCTTGGTGATGGGGCCACTGCGCTGCTTGGAAACCTGCTCGACTTTGGAGTCTGCCTTGTTGGCATTGGCGGCCGAATGCAGTGGAGCGGCAACACTCGCCGCCTTTTCAACCGCCGGCGCGACCTTGGTTTTTGAAGGCGTCTTCAACGCCGGGCTGGTTTCAGGGGCGTCGGTCTTCGGCTTGCTGGTGTTGGACGGTGCGACAGGGGCCGCGGCCGGCGCCGGCACCGGCGCTGCGACGATCGCGTCGGGTGCCGCCCTGGCGGCCTTGGCCGCCTCCCTGGCTTCCCTGTCGCGGGTCGACTTGAGGATCGCCTTTTCGCTCTTCAGCGTGGTGAGGCCGGAGGCCGGCTCCGAGCCGGTGCGGCCATTCTGCGGCCCCGGTTCCACCGCAGCACCCTTGCCGGCGTCATAGAGATCGATGATTTCAGCCAGGCGTTCCGGCGTCAGATCCTCGAACGTGTCCTTGAAGATCATCACCATCGGCGCGTTGACGCAGGCACCGAGGCATTCCACCTCTTCCCAGGACAAGGTTCCCTTGTCGTTGGTGTGGAACTGGTCGTGATGGATTTTGGAGCGGCAGACATCCATCAGCGCTTCCGAACCGCGCAGCATGCAGGGCGTGGTGCCGCAGACCTGGATGTGCGCACGCGTGCCGACCGGATTCAACTGGTACTGCGTGTAGAAGGTCGCGACTTCCAGCCCGCGGATGCGCGGCATGCCGAGCATGTCGGAGATCGTCTCGATCGCCGCCTTCGTCACCCAACCTTCCTGCTCCTGTGCTATCATCAGAAGCGGGATGATGGCCGACTGTTCACGGCCCTTCGGGTACTTCTTGATCCATTGCTTCGCAGCCGCGGCATTCGCCCGGTTGAAGGCGAAGGATGCTGGCTGGACGCTGGCTTCTGCGAGACGGCGGACTGACATTTAGCGATCGACCTCACCAAACACGATGTCGAGGGAGCCGAGAACGGCGGTGACGTCGGCCAGCATGTGGCCGCGGCAGAGGAAATCCATCGCCTGCAGATGCGCGAAACCCGGCGCGCGCAGCTTGCAGCGGTAGGGCTTGTTGGAGCCGTCGGAAACCAGATAGACGCCGAATTCGCCCTTCGGCGCCTCGACAGCGGCGTAAACCTCGCCGGCCGGCACGCGATAACCCTCGGTGTAGAGCTTGAAGTGATGGATCAGCGCTTCCATCGAGCGCTTCATTGCCTGGCGCTTGGGCGGCACCACCTTGCCATCGAGGTTCGACACCGGGCCGGTGCTCTCCTTGCCGAGCAAAAGGTCGACGCACTGGCGCATAATCTTCGCCGACTGGCGCATTTCTTCCATGCGCACGAGGTAGCGGTCGAAGCAGTCGCCGTTCTTGCCGATCGGAATATCGAAATCCATCTCCGAATAGCATTCATAGGGTTGCGACTTGCGCAGATCCCAGGCTGCACCCGAGCCACGCACCATCACGCCCGAAAAACCCCAGGCCCAGGCATCCGCCAGCGAGACGATGCCGATATCGACATTGCGCTGCTTGAAGATGCGGTTGCCGGTCAGCAGCCGGTCGAGGTCGTCGATCGACTTCAGGAACGGGTCGATCCACTTGCCGATGTCCTCGACCAGTTGACGCGGCAGGTCCTGATGGACGCCGCCGGGCCGAAAATAAGCGGCATGCATGCGCGAACCGGAGGCGCGCTCATAGAACACCATCAGCTTTTCGCGTTCGACGAAGCCCCACAGCGGCGGCGTCAGCGCACCGACGTCCATCGCCTGCGTCGTCACATTGAGGATGTGCGACATGATGCGGCCGATCTCGCTGTAGAGAACGCGGATCACCTGGCCACGCTTCGGCACCTCGATGCCGAGCAGACGCTCGGCGGCCAGCGCAAAGGCATGTTCCTGGTTCATCGGCGCGCAATAGTCGAGCCGGTCGAGATAGGGCACCGCCTGCAGATAGGTTTTGGCTTCGATCAGCTTTTCGGTACCGCGATGCAGCAGTCCGATATGCGGATCGACGCGGTCGACGACTTCGCCGTCCAGCTCCAGCACAAGGCGCAAAACGCCGTGCGCCGCGGGGTGTTGCGGGCCGAAATTGATGTTGAAGTTGCGGACGGAGGTTTCAGCCATTTACTGCTTTGCCTTCTCGTCACCCGGCAGCACGTAATCCGTACCTTCCCACGGGGACAGAAAATCGAAATTGCGGAATTCCTGCTTGAGCTCGACCGGCTCATAGATAACGCGCTTGGCCTCGTCGTCGTAGCGCACCTCGACGAAGCCGGTCAGCGGGAAATCCTTGCGCAAGGGATGGCCTTCGAAGCCATAGTCGGTCAGCAGGCGGCGCAGGTCGGGATGGCCGGAGAACAAAACGCCGTAGAGATCGTAGGTCTCGCGTTCGAACCAGTCGGCGCCGGGATAGACGCCGGTGATCGACGGCACCATGGTTTCCTCGTCGGCCTGCACCTTGACGCGGATGCGCACATTCTGCTTCGGCGACAACAGGTGATAGACGACGTCGAAACGCTTGGCCCGCGACGGATAGTCGGCGCCGCAGACATCGATGATCGAGATGAACTGGCAGCGCGCGTCGTCGCGCAGGAAGGTCATCACCTCGACCAGATCGCGCGGCTCGACATGGATGGTGAGTTCGCCATAGGCGATATCAGCCTCGTTCACGCGGCCGATCAGCTTCTCGCCGAGATAGGTCGACAGTTCGCTCAGGGATGCGGTCATGGATTTACCGTTCGATCGTGCCGGTGCGGCGGATCTTCTTCTGCAAGAGAAGAATGCCGTAGAGCAGCGCTTCGGCGCTCGGCGGGCAGCCGGGCACATAGATGTCGACCGGCACGATGCGGTCGCAGCCGCGCACCACCGAATAGGAATAGTGGTAATAGCCGCCGCCATTGGCGCAGGAGCCCATCGAGATGACGTAGCGCGGCTCCGGCATCTGGTCGTAGACCTTGCGCAGCGCCGGCGCCATCTTGTTGGTCAGCGTGCCGGCGACGATCATGATGTCGGACTGGCGCGGAGACGCACGCGGCGCGACGCCGAACCGCTCCGAATCATAGCGCGGCATCGAGGTGTGGATCATCTCGACCGCGCAGCAGGCGAGGCCGAACGTCATGAACATCAGCGACCCGCTGCGCGCCCAGGTGATGAGCGCCTCGGTCGAAGTGACCAGAAAGCCCTTGTCGGCCAACTCGTTGTTGATCTCGAGGAAGAAGGGATCGTCCTCCCCCACCGGCCTGCCGGTGTTGGGATCGATGATGCCCTTGGGCTTCGGCGCGACGAGGGTGCCTGAACTGTCGTTCAATCCCATTCCAGCGCTCCTTTTTTCCATTCATAGGCAAAGCCGATGGTCAGCACCGCCAAAAAAACCATCATCGACCAGAAACCGAGCATGCCGATCTTCGAAAACGACACCGCCCACGGAAACAGGAAGGCTACTTCCAGGTCGAAGATGATGAACAGGATCGACACCAGGTAGAAACGGATGTCGAACTTCATGCGGGCGTCGTCGAACGAGTTGAAACCGCACTCGTAGGCGGAAAGCTTTTCGGGATCGGGATTGCGGTAGGCCACCAGGAAGGGCGCGGCCAGCAGCGCCAGGCCGACAACCAGCGCCACGCCTATGAACAGGACGATGGGCAGGTATGAGCTCAAGAGTGCGTTCATGCTCGGCTTTCCGTTGGCGCCAATCCACGTTGATTACAGCACCGGACCCTAATGCGGAAGCGTGACAGTTTAACCGCTGAACCGTTTTAAGGGCCTATGCTGCAACGCGGCGAGGGTTAGCGCAGCACTTCCAGCGAAGCAAGTCAAACCTTGTTCAAAACATCGACCTGGACGGCATATCGCGGCAAACTGGTCCGATCCGCTCCTGTTTGATTTCCTTCGCTTTTTACTCCACTTTTCTCTCCTGACATGGATGCCGCCAAAACCCTGCTAGCATGGGTTGGAATCAGCCATTCGACCCTCGGTCAAAACACGTCAAAGTGATACCTGCATGAAGGAAAAGATCTCGCTCCCGATGGCCCGGCGCATCGCCCTTGCCGCCCAAGGGTTCCTCGATCCTCGCCCGACCGGCACGCCCGACCGACGGCATTTTGCCCGCACGCTCTCCCGCACCGGCCTGTTGCAGATCGATTCCGTCAGCGCGGTGGTGCGCGCTCATTATATGCCGCTCTATTCGCGCCTTGGCCCCTACCCGTTCTCGCTGCTCGACAACGCGGCCGTGACGCGCAAGCGCATGGTTTTCGAATATTGGGCGCACGAGGCCTCCTTCCTGCCGGTCGAGACATACCCGCTGATGCGCTGGCGCATGCAGCGCGCCGAGCGGGGCGAGGAAATGTATCTGGGTCTCGCCAAATGGGGCCGCGAGCACGCCGCCTACATCGAAGAGATCTACCGCGAGGTCGCCGAGCGCGGCCCGATCGCCGCTTCCGCGCTGGAGGGCCAGAAAGGTTCGGGCGGCTGGTGGGGCTGGAGCCATGCCAAACACGCCTTCGAATGGCTGTTCTGGGCCGGCCGCATCACCACGGCGCACCGCCGCGGTTTCGAGCGCTTCTATGACCTGCCCGAGCGCGTGCTGCCGCAGGCGATCCTCGACCTGCCGGTGCCGACGCCTGAGGACGCGCACCGCGAATTGCTGCGCATTTCCGCCCGCGCCCACGGCGTGGCGACTTCAGGCGATTTGCGCGATTATTTCCGCCTGTCGCCGGCCGATATGAAAGGCCGGCTGGAGGAACTGGTTGAAACGGGCGAGTTGCTGCCGGTGCGCGTCGAAGGCTGGGACAAGCCCGCCTATCTTCATAAAGACGCGCGTCTGCCGCGCAAGATCGAGGCCCGCGCCCTGCTGGCGCCGTTCGATCCTGTCGTCTTCGAACGCTCGCGCACAGAGCGGCTGTTCGACTTCCACTACCGCATTGAGATCTACACGCCGGCCGACAAGCGGCAATACGGCTATTATGTCCTGCCGTTCCTGCTCGGCGACAGGATCGTGGCACGCGTCGACCTCAAGGCCGATCGCCCGGCCAGCATACTGCGCGTCCATGCAGCCTATGCGGAGCCCGGTGCGCCGCCTGAAACCGCTGCGGAGCTGTTCGAGGAATTGAAGCAGATGCAGGGTTGGCTCGGGCTCGAACGCATCGAAGTGACGCCTGCCGGGGATTTGGGGCCGGCGCTGGCCGACATAGCGGTGTCGTAAGCTCGCGTTGACACCGCCGCCCGCAAAAGCCTAAATCCGGTTCCAGATGGTCCCTTGCCCGCAACGGCAAGGGCTAAGAGGGAATGCGGTGCGGGGCAAAATCCCAAATCCGCGGCTGTCCCCGCAACTGTAAGCGAAGAGCCAAGGCCGAAAACCACTGGGAATTCCCGGGAAGGCGGCTACCCAAGGCGATGACTCGCGAGCCAGGAGACCTGCCGTCTGCGACTGTAGAATCCGATCGCCCGGCGGGTTTCCGGGCAAGGAGCCCGATCTTTGGACCACGACAGCAGTTTTTCGGCTGGCACAGCGGATATTTCGTCCGGCCATGATGATGCCTTGGCCGGCGTCACCATCATCGTCTGCGGCTCCTGCCGCAATGAGACCGGCTCCGACGCTCATCCCCGCGCCGGCGAGTTGCTGACGGACGACACGCGCCGCGCCGCCGCTGGCGACGATATCCGCATCCGCAGCGTCGAATGCCTTGGCAATTGCAAGCGGCGCCTCAGCGCCGCGATCCTGCGCGACGGCTGCTGGAGCTATGTCTTCGGCGACCTGACCGCGACCAGCGGCGCCGACCTCGTGACAGGCGCAAAGCTCTTCGCCACCTCGAAAGATGGCCTGATCCCGTGGCGTGGCCGCCCCGATAGCCTCAAGCGCGGCCTCGTGGCCCGCATTCCACCCATCGACATGCTGAAGGATTGACCATGACCACTTCCGTATCCCGCGTTCCCTGCACCGTCGTCACCGGCTTCCTCGGCGCCGGCAAGACGACGCTGGTCCGCCATCTCCTGGAAAACGCCGGCGGCAAGCGCATCGCCATCATCGTCAACGAATTCGGCGACATCGGCATCGATGGCGAGATCCTCAAGGGATGCGGTATCGACACCTGCCCCGAGGAAAACATCGTAGAACTGGCCAATGGCTGTATCTGCTGCACTGTCGCCGATGATTTCGTCCCGGCGCTCGACCAAATCCTGTCGCTGACGCCGAAGGTCGACCATATCCTGATCGAAACCTCGGGCCTGGCACTGCCCAAGCCGCTGGTCCAGGCCTTTCAGTGGCCGAGCGTGAAAAGCCGGGTGACCGTCGATGGCGTCATCGCCGTGGTCGACGGACCGGCATTGGCCGAAGGCCGCGTCGCCAACGACATGGAGGCCCTCCAGGCGCAGCGCGCCGGGGACGAGACGCTCGACCACGACGATCCGGTGGAAGAACTGTTCGAGGACCAGATCGCCTGCGCCGACCTGATCATCCTGTCGAAGAGCGACCTGATGGACGCCGCCGGCACCGCCCGCGCCAATGCCATCATTGGCGAACACTCCGCCCGCGCAGTGAAGATCGTGCCGACCTCGCATGGCAAGGTCGATCCCTCCGTGCTGCTCGGGCTCGGTCTCGCCGTCGAGGACGACATCGAGAACCGCAAATCCCATCATGACGGCGCCTTCGACCACGAGCATGACGACTTCGACACCTTCATTGTCGACATAGCCTCGGTCGCCAATCCCGATGAACTGGCAAAACGCGTCGCCACGGTCGCAGAAGAAGAGAACGTGCTGCGTGTAAAAGGCTTCGTCGAGGTCGGCGGCAAGCCGATGCGGCTGTTGCTGCAGGCCGTCGGGCCGCGCGTCAATCATTACTATGACCGCGCCTGGACCGCGCAGGACGACCGCCGCTCGCGCCTCGTCGTCATCGGCCTGAAAGGGCTGAACCGCCCGGCGATCGAGCGTATACTCGCCGGCTGATTTCGGACACGGATTGCGATGCACATCCTAACCACGACATCCGCCTCGCTCGACGACCTCGCCGAGCCGGTCGATCTGCGGCAGACGCCGGCGGATATCGTGGCGCTGTCCTTCACCGACAGCGACCTCGCCGGACTGGCGGCGGCGTGGAGGACCGATGCCGACCGCCTGCCCTCGATGCGGCTGGCCGCACTGCGCGACCTGCGCCATCCCATGTCCGTCGACCTCTGGGTCGACAGCGTCGCCCGCCATGCCAAGATCATCCTCGTGCGCATCCTCGGCGGCTACGACTGGTGGCGCTACGGCTGCGACCAGCTTGCCTCGACCGCCCGCGAACGCGGCATAAAACTGGCGCTGCTGCCCGGCGAATGCCGCGACGAGGATCTGCGCCTGATCGAAGCCTCGACGCTGCCGCGCGAGGAGTTGGACGGCCTGCTCGACTATTTCCGCGAGGGCGGCCCGGCGAATATGAGCGCACTGGTGCGGAAATTGGCGCGGCTGGCGGGGTCGGATGCGGAAGTTATCGGCCCGGTGGTGGTGCCGAAAGCTGGTTTTTACGTGCCTGGATGTGGAGTTGTGGAGAAGCCGGACTTATCGAATGCTGGCGCTTACAACGTCAACGCTCCTATCATCCCCATCCTGTTCTATCGCTCGATGCTGCTGGCCGCCGATGTCGCGCCCATCGATGCGCTTGTTGAAGCGCTGCGGCAGCGCGGCATCGACCCAGTCCCGATCTTCGTCTCCAGCCTCAAGGACCCGGCATCCCTGGCATTCGTGCAAACAGCACTGACGGCGCTGAAGCCCGCCGCCATCATCACCGCGACCGCTTTCGCCTCAGGCGCCGAACCCGGCATCGAAACGCTGTTCGACCGCGCCGGCGTGCCTGTCTTCCAGGTCATCGTCGCCACCACCCGCCGCGACATCTGGCAAAACAACCAGCGTGGCCTGGCACCCGCCGACCTCGCCATGCATGTCGTGCTGCCCGAACTCGACGGCCGCGTCCTCGCCGGCGCCATTTCCTTCAAGGGCGAGACCGAGACCGATCCCGCGCTTGGCCACCGCGCCTTCGCCAACCGGCCGGAACCGGATCGCGTGGCGCAGGTCGCTGACCGCGTCGCGGCCTTCATCAAGTTGCAGGAGACACCCCGCGCCGGGCGCAAGCTGGCGATCCTGATCCCGGATTATCCCAGTGCCCCTGGTCGAACCGGCTATGCCGTGGGCCTCGACGTGCCGTCCAGCGTGCTCGCCATGCTGCATGACCTGAAGGAGCAGGGCTATGTGATTGAGGGGATTCCGCAGACGCCGCGTGGGTTGCTGGATTTGCTGGAAGCCAGCGATACTGGATTGGCCTTAGAT